>CANESA010000132.1 GCA_947440735.1 Candidatus Nanopelagicaceae bacterium | reverse complement strand
TGGACCTCTGATTACACCAAGGGTCAAGAGATTCTTATTCCGCTAAAAAATGGTGAAGGTTCTTTCCAATGTGATGATCAGACTTTGGCGCAGCTAGAGGGCGAAGGACGCATTGTTGCTCGTTATGTAGGTGAAAATCCCAATGGATCTCGTAATCTCATTGCTGGTATTACAAATGAGCGTGGAAATATCGTTGGTTTGATGCCACATCCTGAGCACGCAATCGAAACACTTACCGGTCCAAGTACTGATGGCCTCGGATTCTTCACCTCAGTGTTGAAGGCGATGGTGAAGTAATGGCGCTCGATACCGTTGCACTTGCTACAAGTAATCCAGATACCATCCAACCTTTTGCAGAGCTCGGTCTTAAAGGTGATGAGTACGCACGCATTAAAGAGATTTTAGGTCGCAGGCCGACTTCATCAGAGCTAGCGATGTATTCAGTGATGTGGTCTGAGCATTGTTCCTATAAATCATCCAAGGTTCACCTCAAACAATTTGGCGACAAGGCTGTTAAATCAGATGCACTTCTTGTAGGTATTGGTGAAAATGCTGGCGTTGTTGATGTCGGACAAGGCTATGCAGTGACATTTAAAGTCGAATCTCATAATCACCCATCATTTATTGAGCCGTATCAAGGTGCTGCAACCGGTGTGGGTGGAATCGTCCGCGATATTTTGACGATGGGTGCACGTCCGATTGCTGTAATGGATCCACTTCGCTTTGGTCCTGCAGATGCCCCTGATACGCGTCGAGTATTACCTGGTGTGATTGCAGGTGTTGGCGGATATGGAAATTGTTTAGGCTTGCCAAATATCGGCGGCGAAGTTGTCTTTGATGAAACATATTTAGGTAACCCACTTGTCAATGCACTCTGTGTTGGCGTGATGAAACATAGCGATATCAAACTGGCTAAAGCTGCCGGTGCTGGAAATCTTGTTGTGCTCTACGGTGCAAAGACAGGCGGCGATGGAATTGGCGGCGTATCTGTATTGGCTTCAGAGACATTTGAAGCAACAGGACCAGCAAAGCGTCCAGCCGTACAAGTGGGAGATCCCTTCGTTGAGAAAGTTCTTATTGAATGTTCACTGGAAATCTTCGCTGAAGATCTCGTTATAGGCATCCAAGATCTAGGCGGGGCAGGCTTATCGTGTGCCACAAGCGAGCTAGCTTCAGGTGGCAGCGGCGGTATGAAGGTTGAGTTAGATCGCGTTCCGCTACGCGATGCAACGTTATCTCCAGAAGAAATTTTGATGTCAGAGTCGCAAGAACGTATGTGCGCCATCGTTGAACCAAGCAAAATCAATCGCTTCCTTGAAATCTGCAAAAAGTGGGATGTGACAGTTACGGTGATCGGTGAAGTCACAGATGGCGATCGCCTTGAAATTACCTGGCACGGTGAACTGATTGTTGATGTTCCTCCACGCACTGTGGCACATGATGGCCCGGTGTATTCACGCCCACTTGCAGAGCCTGCATATATCGCGCGTGTTAACGCGGAAGTGATTAACCCTGTGATTCCACAAACAGCGCAAGAGATAAAGGACGCCATCTTGATGATGGCAGCAACTCCTAACTTGGCAGACAAAAGTTGGGTCACCAATCAATACGATCGATATGTCCAAGGCAACACGGTGCAATCACAACCAGATGATTCTGGAATGGTTCGTATCGATGAGAAGACACACTTGGGTGTGGCTGTAGCCACAGATGCCAATGCAAATTGGTCTTACCTGAATCCATATGAAGGTGCGAAGTTGGCACTTGCTGAAGCATCACGCAATATTGCAACAGCGGGCGCAATTCCACTTGCAGTGACAAACTGTCTTAACTTTGGATCTCCTGAAGATCCAGGTGTGATGTGGCAATTTGCCGAGACTGTGCGCGGCCTTGCCGATGGCTGCCTTGAGATGGGTCTTCCTGTTACGGGTGGCAACGTTTCCTTCTATAACCAGACTGGTGATGTTGCAATCTTGCCGACACCCGTTATTGGTGTTCTTGGAGTCATCGATGATGTGCGCACTCGTACACCGATGAGCTTTGATCGTGCCGGACTTGAGCTTTACTTGATCGGTGCAAGTGATGAGAACTTATCCGGATCTGAATGGGCATATCTGCACGGTATGCGCGGGGGACAAGCGCCAACCGCTGATTTACAGCGTGAAATGCGTCTTATCAAGCTCTTGGTTAAGGGTCGCACCGAGAAGATTTTTAGCGCAGCCCATGACTTAAGTCAGGGTGGACTCACCGCATCTCTTACCGAGATGGTCTTACGTCACAACGTTGGCGCAACGATTACTCTGACAAATCCTGGAAATAATTTGCTTGTTGAAACTCCTGGTCGTGTTGTTGTCGCAGTTGAAGTATCTAAGGCAGCAGCGTTAAAGACTGCAGCGGGAGATATTCCATTGACCTACCTTGGCACTACAGGTGGAGACGCTCTCGTCATCAACGATGTGAAAATTTCACTTGATGAACTTCGCACCGCCCACACACCTACCTTCCAGAAACTATTTGGATAAGTAATGCGCGATCCCATCATCCTCGAACAGGTAAAGGCATCTTTGGCAGAACTTGTGCGTCTTTCGCCTGGTCGTGCGATTGAAGTTCGGATCCCACCATATGCAGCTGTGCAATGTGGTGAAGGCCCAACTCATACTCGCGGAACACCGCCGAATGTGATTGAGATGGATGCAGATACCTGGCTGGCTCTTGTGCACGGTGAGAAGAGTTGGGTAGATGCTCTTGGCGAAGGTTTGATTAACGCTTCCGGTGCGCGCGCCGATCTCTCTGCCCTCTTGCCCTTGCAGAATAGGATCTCCTCATGAGCCGCCGCCCCGATGGATTACTCAATCACAACTATCCCGGCGATGATAAAGGGCCACAAGATGCATGTGGTGTCTTTGGTGTCTGGGCTCCAGATGAAGAAGTTGCTAAGTTAACTTTCTACGGTCTCTATGCCTTGCAACATCGCGGAACTGAATCTGCTGGCATTGCAACATCCGATGGAGATCGCATCGT
>CANESA010000131.1 GCA_947440735.1 Candidatus Nanopelagicaceae bacterium | reverse complement strand
TCATCGTGGAGAGCAATGATGTTCTCTGGTTCAACAGAGTAGAAATTAGCTAACGCTTTTATTGGTCCACCGGTCTCGTTCATATAGCTCTGAGATTTAGCGAGAATGATCTGGTGGGCATCAATGCCAACGCCTAATTTGTAGGCGGCAATGTGCGTGCGAGATTTATGACTTGCTAGCTTGATGGAGTGGCGTTTAACGAGTTGGTCAATCACCATCTGACCCACATTGTGACGGGTGGCAGCATATTGATCGCCTGGATTACCAAGACCTGCTACCAACCACGTCATAATGAGAAAGGGTACGGGTTAAGCGTCCTTATTTTCAGCATCTGCTGCAGGTGCCGCAGCATCTGTTACAGCAGCAACTACTGGAGTCTCTTCAATTGCAGCTGTTGAGCGCTCTGACAAGTGAACAATGATCATCTTTGGATCACTGACAAGTGTTGTACCTGCAGGAAGTGCGATATCTGATGCATATTTAAAGGTTCCAGCAGTCATTCCCTCAATATCAAGTGTGAAGAACTTGGGAATAGATGTTGCTTCAGCTTCAACTTCGAGTGTGTGATGTACATGCTCGAGAATTCCATCTGGATCGTGCTTTCCTTCTGTGTGAACAGGAACTGCAACAGTTACCTTCTCACCGCGACGGACAAGTACGAGGTCGATGTGCTCAAGGATCTGCTTGAGTGGATGGCGAACAATTGACTTAGGAAGTGTGAGCTCGACCTTTCCATCAATATCAATATTAAGAAGAACGTTTGACTCTTTGAGTGCAACGCCAAGTTCTTTCGCTGGCAATGTGATGTGAAGTGGCTTCTCACCGTGGCCGTAGATAACTGCTGGGACAAGTCCTGCAACGCGTGCACGACGTGACGCACCCTTACCGAATTCGGTACGTGTGGTGCCCTTGATTGATAATTCAGCCATAAAAAAACTCCTAGTTAGTAGTTCAAAGCCTTTGGCTATGAACCAGAAGACATTGTGCTCTGACCAGGAGTTGAAATCCTTGCCGTCGATAACGGTTTCGATCGAAACCCTCGCCAGAATGAGGCAAGACTAGCCTGAGTTAGCTGTGGCCGTCAAAAAGGCTTGTGACTGAGCCATCTTCGAAGACTTCGCGGATCGCACGGCCTAGAAGTGGGGCGATTGTGAGCACGGTGAGCTTGTCGAAGTGCTTGTCATCGGCAATCGGCAATGAGTTGGTGACAACGATCTCAACTGCGCGGCACTCCTTGAGTCGATCAACTGCTGGGCCTGAAAAGACTGCGTGGGTGGCTGCGACGATGACATCTTTTGCGCCGCCTTCGAAGAGTGCATCCACTGCCTTTGTGATGGTGCCTGCGGTATCGATCATGTCATCGATAACAACGCATGTGCGACCTGTGACATCACCAACGACGCGACCAACCACTGCTTCATTAGGAACAAGAGGGTCGCGAGTTTTATGAATAAATGCGATCGGACATCCGCCGAGAAGTTCTGACCAACGCTCTGCAACGCGCACACGACCTGAGTCTGGCGAAACGATTGTCAGCATTGAACGATCGACTTTGCTGCCGACGTAATTAGCAAGCATTGGAAGTGCAAAGAGATGATCCACTGGACCATCAAAGAAACCTTGAATTTGTGAGGTGTGTAGATCAACAACCATCAGACGATCAGCACCTGCTGCCTTGTAGAGATCAGCCATTAAGCGAGCTGAGATTGGCTCACGTCCGCGGTGCTTCTTATCTTGACGCGCATATCCGTAGAACGGTGCAACGACTGTGATGCGCTTTGCTGATGCGCGCTTGAGAGCATCGACCATGATGAGTTGTTCCATGATCTGCTTATTAACTGGAGCGGCGTGAGATTGAATAACAAATGCGTCACAGCCACGAACTGATTCTTCAAAGCGAACGAATATTTCACCATTTGCAAAGTCATATGCTGATGTTGGTGTGATCGGAATACCTAGCTCTTCTGCGACTGCTTCAGCGAGCTCTGGATATCCACGTCCTGAAAAGATGCGCAGTTTTTTCTCGGAAGTTAATCTGATTTCGCTCAAAGGTATTAGCCCTTCTTCTCATCATGACGCGAGGCTGCGTCTGCTGATTTTGTACCGGATCGCTTGCGCAGGACCCAACCTAATACATTTCTCTGCTTTGCTCTAGCAACCCCGATTGCTCCGGGTGGCACATCCTCGGTGATCACTGAACCAGCGGCTGTGTAGGCGCCATCTCCGATTGTGACGGGGGCAACTAACATCGAATCGCTACCGATGCGGACATGATCGCCCACTGTGGTGTGATGCTTTTCTACGCCGTCATAATTTACAAAGATAGTAGCGGCGCCGATATTTGTTCCTTCGCCGATTGTCGCATCCCCCACGTATGAAAGATGTGGAACTTTCGAGCCTTCGCCAACGACGGCATTCTTCATCTCAACAAATGCACCAGCTTTAGTGGATGCACCGAGATCAGTTCCTGGTCGTAAATATGTAAATGGTCCGACCTGTGCGTCTTTACCAATGATTGCACCTGTGCAATTGGATTCAATGATGTGAGCACCTGCTGCGACTGTGCAATCGAGCAAGGTAGTGCGAGGTCCAATAACTGCGCCACTTGCGACCGTAGTCTTTCCAGCAATCCATGTGCCAGGCAATAAGGTCACATCGCTTGCAACCTGTGCTGTCGAATCAACCCATGTTGTCAGTGGATCAACGATTGTCACACCTGACTTCATTAAATCTTCGTTAATGAGATCGCGGAGCAGCGCAGCGCTTTCGGCCAACTGGCTACGATCATTGACGCCAAGAATTTCGATGAAGTCTTCAATAAGGACTGCGGCAATTGAACCACCTTCGTTACCTAAGATTTCAAGGACATCTGTCAGGTAGAGCTCGCCTTGTGAATTATCTTTCTTTAACTTTCCGATTGCCCCAGCAAGCTTTGCGCCATCAAATGCGTAGACGCCAGAGTTGACTTCATAGATTGCTTTTTCATTATCTGTGGCATCGCGCTCTTCGACGATACGCAGCAGGGATCCATCTGCACT
>CANESA010000130.1 GCA_947440735.1 Candidatus Nanopelagicaceae bacterium | reverse complement strand
GGCCCTTCGCGCCATCCCCAATTTTGCGACGATTCGCCCTGCAGATGCCAATGAAGGAGCCCACGCTTGGAAGTCGATCTTGCTCCGTCAACAACCTGCAGGCATTCTCCTTTCACGACAGAATCTCCCCGTCTTTGATCGCACCATCTGTGCAAGTGCTGAAGGCGTCGACAAGGGTGCATATGTTTTAGTTGCAGCTCCCAAGAAAGCCGATGTAGTGATCATCGCGACAGGGTCTGAAGTAAGCCTTGCGGTGAAGAGTGCGGAGGCGCTTAACGCGCAAGGAATCTCCACCCAGGTAGTGAGTGCTCCTTGTTTGGAATGGTTCAACCAAGAGAGTCAGAGTTACAGAGAGAGTGTGATACCAGCGTCAGCACTTCGCGTCAGCATCGAAGCCGGAATTGCACAGGGATGGCGTGAATACGTTGGAGATTCGGGAGTGATCATCAGCCTCGATCACTACGGCGCATCAGCTTCAGCCTCACACCTCTTTGCAGAGTTTGGTTTCACAGTCGACAATGTTGTTTCCAAGGTATTGGCAGCGCGTAAGTGAAACATCAGGAAATTCTTCAAGCAGGAACATCTATCTGGCTCGACGATCTCTCACGATCAAAACTCACAGGCTCGGACTCCCAGAGCCTCCCCCACCGCATCACACACGACGGCGTCCGAGGTGTAACAACTAACCCCAGTATTTTTGGTGCCGCCATTACAGGTGCAGATGAGTATGCCGCCGATATCGCCTCCTTATCTGGGAAAAGCGTCGATGAAGTTGTGCGTACATTAACCACAGATGATGTACGAGTTGCCTGTGATCTCTTTGCCGAGATCTATGCCACTAGCAAGGGTATTGACGGTCGCGTCAGTATCGAAGTAGATCCACGTCTTGCCCATAAGACTCAAGAGACGATTGATGAAGGAATCGCTCTTCACGCACTTGTTGGCCGTCCCAATGTAATGATCAAAGTTCCTGCCACCAAGGCTGGGCTTCCAGCAATCACTGCACTCATTGGTAAAGGCATCAGCGTCAATGTCACTCTGATCTTCTCTCTTGAACGCTACAGTGAAGTGATCGACGCATTTATCGCAGGTATGGTTCAGGCTAAAAATGCAGGTTTTGAATTGTCATCAATCCATTCAGTGGCATCATTTTTTATCTCACGCATTGATAGCGCGGTAGACAAGGACTTGAAAGCGGTTGGAAACAGCGATCTTCTCGGCAAAGTCGCCGTTGCCAATGCGCATCGCGCATATGCCCTATTCCTAGAGAAATTCAATCAAACTTCATGGAAAGCTCTTGAAGAAAGTGGAGCGCTCGTCCAGCGTCCGCTCTGGGCTTCCACCGGAGTGAAGGATCCGGCATACGCGGATACTCTCTATGTAGATACTCTCATTGCGCCACATACCGTTAACACAATGCCACAGTCCACACTAGATGCATTCTTGGATCATGGGAATGTAAGTAGCGATGCGATTACAGCGCAGATGGAGAGTGCGTCTCAGACTCTTGCTGCCTTATCTGCACTTGGAATATCACTTGATTCCATTACCGATGCACTAGAAGCAGATGGTGTGAAGAAATTTGAAGATGCCTGGATATCTCTCCTTGCCGATGTTCAGAAGGTAATGGCGTAATGAAAATCTCAGGTGCATCACTTTCTAGAGTCGATCGAAACAGTTCTCTCTATAAGCGCCTAGTTGGCGTCCATCAGCAGATAGCTCAGAAGGATCCAACAACATGGGGGCCCGAGGCCGCTACAGAAGCTGCAGTTCGACTTAATTGGGTTGATCTTCCTGAATCCTCTAGAACTCTTCTACCGGAGATCGATGCACTCACTGCAAAGTTTCGCCACATCAATACAATCGTTCTAGCAGGTATGGGTGGATCTTCCCTTGCTCCTGAGGTAATTGCTAAAAGTTTTGGTCGCGAGCTATTCATTCTAGATTCAACAGATCCGAACTATCTCGCCCATGCAATCAACGGTGATTTAGCGTCGACCTTGGTTGTCGTTTCATCTAAGTCGGGTTCAACAATCGAGACTTCATCTGCTCGCGCCGCTTTTGCAGCTGCCTTTACTAAGGCTGGCTTACAAGTGGCCGATCACATGGTTGTTGTGACAGATCCTGACTCGCCTTTAGATCGTGACGCACGCGCGCAAGGGCTATCGGTGATCAACGCTGATCCGCATGTAGGTGGAAGATTTAGCGCACTGAGTGCTTTTGGACTTGTACCAAGTGCACTAGCCGGTGTCGATGTGTCACTTCTTCTCGATGCAGCGAGCGATTGCAAGAAGAACTTTCTCGAAGATGGTGAAGCGATCATTGATGTGGCCTGGCTTCTTACAACCCAAACTGAGCAATACGTTGGATTTATAGATGCACATTCGGGGATGCCAGGCTTATCTGACTGGATCGAGCAACTTGTGGCCGAATCAACTGGCAAGTCTGGCGTTGGCAGACTTCCGATAGCAGCCGAAGATGTAGAAGGTGCCTCAGTTGGTGGCGCCTTCACTATTTCTTTTAGCGAAATGGGAGCAGATCTCAATGTGCAAGGCGAACTAGGTGAACACTTTATTTTCTGGGAGTGGTTAACTGCACTAGTTGGTGCAGCGTTACAGATTGATCCGTTTAACCAGCCGAATGTCACTGAAGCGAAGAATGCGACGTCGACATTGCTCACTGAGTGGGGTGGGAATCTTCCTACATTTACGCCAGAGCGCTCTGAGAAATCGGTTGAGATATTTGGTGATGGCGTTTCAGTAATGGGTTCACTCCAAAGTTTTGTATCTCACGTTGCAGAGGGTGGGTATATCTCGATCCATGCCTACCTTGATCGCCGCGATGATGTACGCCTTGAAGAGTTACGAAAAATACTTTCGCTCAAGACAGGTCATCCCGTGACTTTTGGTTGGGGGCCACGTTTTCTCCACTCCACTGGACAATTCCATAAGGGTGGACAACAAAATGGGGCCTTCCTTCAAATTACCGGTGAAGCATCATGCGACTTTGAAATTCCTGGAAGTAATTTTGGATTTAAGACTTTGGTGATGGCACAAGC
>CANESA010000129.1 GCA_947440735.1 Candidatus Nanopelagicaceae bacterium | reverse complement strand
GCTTCTTGGATGCGGCCTGGTGTTACATCGATGATGCGTGCTTTTCCGTGGACCGAGTCAGTAATAACGCCAGCTTGGCTTCCGGTAAAAGAACGTGCTTCAAAACCTAAATTGTTAATTGCCATCGCAAGAAGTGCCATCGAAATTCGTTCGCCAGCTGTGAGCAACATGTCGAGTTCGCGACCTTGTGGGATTGGGGTTACGGCATTGGCGAGTTCGATCAATTCATCAGTGGTATCGCCCATCGCGCTCACAACCACGACGACCTGGTTGCCTGCCTTTTTGGAGGCGACGATGCGAGCGGCAACGCGCTTCATCCCATCGGCATCTGCCACCGAAGAGCCGCCATATTTCTGAACGATCAGTCCCATGCGGATAAGTGTGAACTATCTAGCGGGCTCGGGGCTACCTTAATAACAGATATCCCACATAATGAGACACTGAGCATCTCAGGATATGAGAAAACTATCCCTCTACGTTACGGCGTCCCTCAAAAGCGCGGCCTAGGGTCACTTCGTCCGCGTATTCAAGATCGCCACCAACAGGAAGTCCGCTGGCAAGGCGTGAGACTTTCAGCCCCATCGGCTTAATCAAACGAGCTAAGTATGTCGCTGTTGCTTCGCCTTCAAGGTTGGGATCTGTAGCCAAGATAACTTCAACGATATTTGAATCAGCTAACCGTGTCATTAATTCGCGAATACGTAATTGCTCTGGGCCGATGCCATCGATCGGACTGATCGCACCGCCGAGAACGTGATACTTACCGCGGAATTCACGTGTGCGTTCGACGGCGATGACATCTTTACTCTCTTCAACAACGCAAATTTGTGTCGGATCACGGCGTGGGTCGCGACAGATGCGGCACTCGGTCTCTTCTGAAACGTTGCCGCATTGGACGCAGAACTTCACTCGCTCTTTAACTGTGCGGATTGCATCAACGAGTGCTTGTGCTGTTTCGTTCTCGCTCTGCAGAATATGAAACGCAATGCGTTGAGCCGACTTTGGTCCGATACCTGGCAAGCGGCCGAGCGCGTCAATTAAATCTTGAATCGCACCTTCATACATTCCTGAAGTCATACTTATTTATTCTTTTCAGAGATCACTGTTGCACCGAGTTCGGCAGCTAAAAGCGCAGCACCACTCAGGAGCGTTTTATCTGACGGAGCTTCATCGGTGCGGACAGCACGGGCAACGGGGTTGCTCGTTGGATCGATAGATGGATCAACGAGTGCTTCGATCTTGCGATCAAGTCCTGTGATATCGATAAATGCTTGACGCAAAATCTCATCTGATTCTGAGCGAACAAATGAATCGCGCGCACCAGCATTTGCAATACCAATAGTGATCGCCTTGTCATCTAGTCCAAGAATCTGCGCACTCGCGCTCAAAAGTGACCAGGTTAGGCGGCGACGCTTCTTCACATTCTCAATTACTTCAGGCCACATGCGACGTAAGGCTGCAACATCGAGTGCATCAACTGGCGCAGCAGCACTCTTCTTTACCTCTTCAACAACAGCTTTAACTTCAACTTTTTCTTCGACGATTGATTTAGCGACAGGCTCTGCTTTCTTTGCAGGTGCTGGTGCCGCAGGTACTTCAGCAACAGGTCCAGTCGTTGCCATTCCTTGTACGCGCTCGAGTCTTTCCAGGCGTGCAAGAAGTCCAGAATCGCTTGCATCGCCCATCGGCAACAACATGCGACCACAAATAAGTTCAAGTATTAGTCGTGGGGCTGTTGCACCGCGCATCTGCGTAAGGCCTTCGGCAGCAATATCTGCAGCACGTGAAAGTGTGGCAGCGCCGAGGTTCTTTGCTTGCGCAACCATTCGCTTGAGTTGATCTTCCGGAATATCACGAAGGATTGAGTTGGCACTTGTTGCAGCGAGTGCATCAACGATCATGAGATCACGAAGACGTTCAAGGAAATCACTAGCAAAGCGGCGTGGGTCGTGCCCGGATTCAATAACACGATCAACAGTCTTGAAAAGTGTTGCTCCATCGCGAGCAGCGAGTGCTTCAACGGCATCATCTAAGAGCGCGCTATCTGTGAAACCAAGCAATTGAATTGCGATTTCGTAGCTCACGCCTTCAGCGCCTGCACCAGCTAATAGCTGTCCCAAGATGCTTAAGGCATCACGGACAGAGCCACCGCTTGCGCGTACAACAAGTGGAATAACACCCTTAGCAACTTTGACGCCTTCTTGTCCACAGATTTTCTCTAAATGCTCGCCCAAGATTCCAGGTGGAACTAAACGGAATGGATAGTGGTGGGTTCGTGAGCGAATAGTTGAAATTAATTTCTCTGGCTCAGTTGTTGCAAAGATAAAGATGACATGGGGAGGTGGTTCTTCAACAACTTTAAGGAGCGCGTTCGCAGCTCCGGGTCCAAGTTGGTGTGCTTCATCGATAATGTAAATCTTGTACTTGCTCTGTACTGGTGCAAAGAATGCTTTGTCGCGAAGATCACGCGCATCATCGACTAAACCGTGTGTTGCGGCATCTAGCTCAATTACATCAAGTGATCCCGGACCGTTGGCAACGAGATCATTACATGATTGACACTCACCGCATGGATTTGGTGTTGGTCCTTGTGCGCAGTTAAGTGAGCGCGCCATGATGCGAGCGCTAGAAGTTTTTCCGCAACCGCGTGGGCCGCTAAATAAATATGCGTGATGTGTGCGACCAGATTCGAGCGCATTCGACAAAGGAACGGTGACATGTTCTTGTCCGATGACATCTGCAAAGACAGAGGGACGGTACTTGCGATATAGCGCTAGTGACATCATCTCCCCCTACTCGTCTCTGCTCCGTGGCCAGTGGTGATTCTAAAGTTTTAGGGACCCTCCGCGCACCCATCAGAGCGCGCCTACCCTTGCTGTATTCCTACCCTGGGGGAGTTCAGCGCGGTAATGCCGCGCGGAGGATCTGGTGAAATCATAGTGAGTGCGGCGATACCCTTAGCACGCTCATTTGGAGGATTCGCATAGCGGCCGAGTGCGCACGCTTGGAAAGCGTGTAAAGGGCAACCTTTCGAGGGTTCAAATCCCTCATCCTCCGCCAG
>CANESA010000128.1 GCA_947440735.1 Candidatus Nanopelagicaceae bacterium | reverse complement strand
GCGACTACACCAACTGCGCCCATCGTCACCGTCTCCATGGGTTAAGAGTAAGCGATCTTATGCAGGAACTATGACTTGTTGCGCAGCGCTGATTCCGCCCACAGTAAGAACTGCCTCAACTGGCGTTGTTCGCTTAATGACAGCCAGTGCAATCGGTCCAAGTTCGTGATGACGGGCCACGGTTCCAAGAAAACCAACAACAACGCCATCATTTTCAACTGGAGTACCGGTTGCTGGCATGACAACTGCGCTGCCATCAAGGTGCAACATCACAAGGCGACGTGGGGGATTGCCGAGGTTAAACACTTTTGCAACGGTCTCTTGTCCGCGATAACAACCCTTATTCATATGAACTGCTCCGCCTAAGACGCCAAGCTCGTTAGGAATAGATTTGTGATCTGTATCAAAACCGATACGTGGTCGCCCAGCCGCAACGCGAAGCGCATCAAGTGCCCACATACCAACTTGCATCGCGTGTGCGTCAAATGCTTTCTTCATCTCATCCATTTCGCTACGTGGAACAAGTGCGTACGGCCCACCTAAATCAGTCGGTGCACCTGGTGCACGCAACACAACATAATCAGCGCTGGCATCACGTACTTCAACCTGGCGAGTAAAAATCATCTTTGTTAAGTAAGCGAGCAAACCTTCAACATAATCAGGTGCAATAACTGCCCACGACGTGCTGCCGTCATCGACTAAGAGAAATTGATGTTCGACATGTCCGCGTGGATCTAGGACCATCACATCAACCCACACGCCAGGTGAGAGTTCAGAGAGATGTTGTGTTGTTACATCATGTAACCAGGTAAGACGATCAACGCCAGATATCGAAATTACTTTGAGATGTGAAAGATCAGCCCATGCAGTTCCTGCTTCGAGAGCTTTCTCTTCTTTAAACGGTTCGCCGAAATGCCAGATAGCCCCTTGATCAGGGCCCTCTTCAACAAATACAGCGGTCATACCTGCAAGTGTAGAACTACTTATCTACACATGCAGCACAGGTGCCATAAACCGCAAAGTGCGTGACATCTGTCTTAAATCCGTAATCATCGGACAAATTCTGCACAAAGTTGGCTGCAACATCGATCGGTGCATCCCCAACAGATCCGCATTTTCCGCATACAAGGTGAAGGTGTGTCAGCTCTTCTGCTGCGTGATAAGTCGCGCCGCCATGGCCAAGGTGTGTGTGCTGCACAAGGCCAACGTTTTCAAGTGTTTCCAGGTTGCGATAGACAGTCGAGAGATTGATACCAGGATGTGTCAGACGAACTTTTTCGGCAACTTCTTCAGGAGTTGCATGTCCAAGTTCGCGAACTGCTGCAAGTACTAATTCGCGCTGAGGTGTAAGGCGAAGTCCCTTATCGCGTAATTCGTGTTGATCTGCCATGAGTTAATCCTACTTACTTTTCTCTAGTGAGAGCGGAGACGGGCCAGAAGAAGATAAACCTGGCAACCAAGACAGAAATCAAAGGCTGCGTTGAGAAAGGCTGCAGCTAACGCCACGGCGACTGCAACAGTAAAGACCACAGAGGTTCCTGTCGCAGCGCCGGCTAGCGCAACGAGAGCGAAGAGAAGACCAATGGATTGTGCAAACTGAGGAGGACGAACATCTTCGGTACGCAGCGGTGACTTCAAGCGAGGTTTAATCAATGTGCGATAGATAAATGCATACGGTGTGAACTGTGGACCATTGATCGCACCAATTGCAAAAACAACTGCTTGAAACGTTGCAACCCATACAGAACCAGTGACAAGTGCGAGAGCAAGTACAACTGTTGTAAGAGCCGCGGAGAAACGCGGACCACGTGCATCAATTTCAATGTTTTGCATAGGTAGAGTCTAAAGAAGCATCTCGCTCTTTACTAATTGCGAAAGATTTGCAGAAGTGGCGATTAATGCACTGCAGCAACGGCTGCAAGTACCTGTGTGCGCTTAGGCGTACCCATCGCACGCCCAACTTCGACGCCATCACGGTTCAAAAAGAGAGTTGTAGGTGTTGAGAGAATATTGAGTTGGCGCACGAGCTCCAGATGTGACTCGGCATCGATATGCGCATAAGCCACATCAGGCATTGTCTGCACCATCTGCTCAAGTAGAACGCGAGTGGCGCGACATGGAGAACAGAAGGCCGATGAGAATTGCACCATTGTGACTCGCTCGCCTAGAGCAATTCCGATCTGATCCGGGCTCATGCGCGGGCCATTGATCGTCTTCTTGCGACGAAATTCTCCGCGTGTGCGTTGAAACCAGATGCCAAATGCAGTGGCTGTAGCCAGAACAATGAGGAGTGGTACGAGTGATTTCACAAGAGTATCCTCGCCTACTTAGAGCAAGTTAGCCAATTAAGGCTAATCGCGTGAGGGAGGTGTGAGATGGCAAAGGTTTTGCTATTAACAAACTCCACTGGCGCCAGCGCGCAAGTTCTACCAGCGCTCGGTCTCTTGCAGCACACAATTAAAATTCTTCCCATCGATGCATCTGTACTTATCGATGCACCAGTGATGGATTGCGTCTTTATCGATGCCCGCACAGATTTGCCGAATGCAAAGAGTTTCTCAAAGCTACTGACTTCAACCGGTGTAAGTGCACCAGTTATTGCAATTACAACAGAAGGTGGCCTTAGCGCATTTACATCTGAGTGGGGCGTTGACGATGTCATCCTCGATACCGCAGGCCCTGCAGAGATCGAAGCACGTATTCGTATTGCAATTGGCCGCCGGGATGATGCAACACTTGCTAGCGATCCCACCGCACACGAAATTCGTCAAGGTGATGTTGTGATCGATGAAAATACCTACACCGCCAAGATCAAAGGTCGCTCACTTGATCTGACCTATAAGGAATTTGAATTACTGAAGCACTTTGCACAACATCCAGGTCGCGTCTTTACTCGCGCACAGTTGTTGCAAGAGATTTGGGGCTATGACTATTTTGGTGGCACACGTACGGTGGATGTGCATATCCGCCGCTTGCGTTCTAAGTTAGGTCCAGAGTTTGAAGCAATTATCGGAACAGTTCGTAACGTGGGATATCGCTTTACAATCCAAAGTAATGGCAGCAACGGAAAAGATAGCCCTGTCTC
>CANESA010000127.1 GCA_947440735.1 Candidatus Nanopelagicaceae bacterium | reverse complement strand
TTCGCAATGCTTTCCAACAACTCGTGAAAGTACGTGGGCCGAAGTAGATACGCGATCTGCAAGGACTGCAGAATATTCTGCGCCATAGAGTGAAGGGCGGATGTTATCGCTCATGCCACCATCGACGGAGATGTAACGACGAGTGCTGCCATCTTCAAGAAGAACATCTTTAACGGTTCCTACTTCATAGAGTGTGAAAGTTGTTGGTCCCACAATGTTGCGACCTGGCTCAATTGAAATAATTGGCAAAGCTAATCCAGCAGCTGCACATTCACGTTTAACTACAGCGCTCAGCGATGGAAGTACATCTTCTGGTTCAACAGTGGTCTCACCTGAAAGATATGCAATTGCATATCCCCCACCAAGATCTAGTTCAGGTAATTCAATACCGTGCTTCTCTTTACAGGCTTTCATCAGAGCAATGATTCGGGTGGCAGCTAATTCAAATGAATCTGTGCCAAAGATCTGCGAACCAACATGGCAGTGAAAACCTCGTAGCTCAATGGATGAGTGTGAGAGAACTTCTGCAACAGCAACTGCTGCAGCGCCACTTGCTATGGAGAATCCAAACTTCACATCTTCGTGAGCAGTTGAGATCGATTCGTGTGTGTGGGCCTCAACCCCTGGAGTAAGGCGGAGCATTACGCCTTGACGCACGCCGTGCTTGCTAGCAGCTGCTGCCACTCGGTCGATTTCAAAGAGTGAGTCAATAACAATTGTCTTTACGCCCACCTGTACGGCGCGATCAATCTCTGCGACAGATTTATTATTTCCGTGGACTTCAATTTTCTTTGGATCAATTCCCCCGGCAAGTGCTACTGCGAGCTCTCCCCCAGTGCAGACATCAATTCCTATTCCTTCTTCTTTGATCCAGCGCGCAACATCGGTGCAGATAAAGGCTTTTGCTGCGTAATAGACATCGCCGGCAGAATCACCAAAGTGTTGATCGAGAGATTGTGACCATGCTCGTGCACGATCTCTGAAGTGATCTTCATCGATGAAAAATGTTGGAGTTCCACATTGCGTTGCTAATTCGCGCGCGCTTAATCCGCTTACGGTGAGGTGTCCCTTTTCAAATGAAATAGCACGTGACCACATATCTATTACATCCTCTCCGGAGCACTCACACCGAGCAGATTAAGTCCATTGGCAAGGACCTGCTTGGTTGCAGCACATAAGTGTGCTCGCGCAGAGTGAAGTGGCGAAATCGCTTCTTCGCCCAGCGGAAGCACACGGCAATCAGCATAGAAGCCGTGATAAACCCCGGCCAACTCTTCCAGATATCGAGCAACGCGATGCGGTTCACGGAAGGTAGCTGCTGCAGCGACCACTCCAGGAAACTCTGCCAAAGTTCCAAGCAGTTCGTTCTCACGATCGTGAGATAACTGGCTTGGATCAAAGTTGGAAAGTCCCATAGGAATTGCAAGCTCGTCGACATTTCTTAATACGCCAGCGATGCGCGCGTGGGCATATTGCACGTAATAGACAGGATTCTCATTTGTATTTCTACGCAGGATGTCGATATCCATCACCATCGGTGTATCTACTGGATATCTAATCAGGGTATAGCGCGCTGCATCTACGCCGACTTTTTCTACCAATTCTTCTAGGGTAATAATTGTTCCCGCACGCTTAGAGAGCTTGACCTCTTCGCCGCCTTCCATGATTTTGACGAGCTGGCCAATCAAGATTTCTACGTTGTAATCAGGGTTATCGCCGGCACAAGCTGCGGTAGCGCGCAAGCGATTCACATATCCGTGGTGGTCTGCGCCCAACATATAGATACAAATATCGAATCCGCGTTCGCGCTTATTGATGTAATAAGCGGTATCTGATGCAAAGTAGGTGAGGTCGCCATTGGCTTTTGTGATCACACGATCTTTATCGTCACCGAAATCAGTTGTGCGCAACCAGATTGCACCTTCTGAATCAAAGACGTGACCTTGTGTTCGTAATTTCTCAACGGCATGTTCAACCGCTCCTGCTTCATGAAGCGAGCGCTCTGAAAACCAGACATCAAAATGTGTTTTGAATGTGTCGAGTACGCCTTGTTGTTCTGCGAGCTGCACTTTGTATGCGGCCTCACGAAATGATTCATGGCGAGTATCTGCTGCGAGCTCTTTGATTCCAGGATTTTCGCGCACAACAACATCTGCTAAATCGCTGATATAGCCGCCTTGGTATCCACCTTCTGGAATCGGTTGGCCGAGTGCTGCCGCTTCAACAGATTTTCCAAAGAGATCCATCTGATTGCCGCGATCGTTAATGTAAAACTCTCGAATAACTTTTGCTCCAGCTGCCGAGAGAACTCGACCGAGTGAATCTCCGACTGCAGCCCAACGTGTATGTCCAAGATGTAGCGGCCCTGTTGGGTTTGCGCTAATAAATTCCAAGTTCACTGAAACGCCCGCAAGAGAATTCCCGGTTCCATATGTTGTAGGAGCTGACAAAATTGTTGTGACCAATTCGGCCTGACTACTTCTATTCAGGGTGATGTTGATAAAGCCCGGCCCTGCGATTTCGACGGCGGTGACTTCGGGCAAATCCAACAAAGCGGACTGTAAAAGTTCTGCAACAGCCCTGGGCGACATGCCGGCTGGCTTGGCTAGCTGGAGGGCGACCGATGTTGCATAGTCGCCGTGATCTCGGTTCTTGGGGCGCTCAAGTGGGATGGTTACTGGAATCGTTCCCACTAAATCTCCACGCTCAATTGCCGCCCCAATGGCAGCGGAAATGGCTGCTGCTAGGGCTTGTGCTTGCGAAGGCGGCGAAAGAGATGACATGGCCCAAGGTTACCCGTTCGAGACCCCCGCATGCGGTTACCAAATAGTTACCAAATTGGTAGTGACCTACCCGGGGTGAAGTATTACGCTCAGAGCCGTTCCCGCCCTCATGTCTGGCTAAAAAAGCTTTAGCCAGGGGCGCGTACACCTTTCGAAAGGTAAATACATATGGCAAAGCGCCGTCTAGTTATTGCTGTTGCGATCGCATCAGCAGCAGCTTTGTTGATCTCAGGTTGCTCAGGCAGCGATGATGCATCAGCGAAGCGTGCATGCATGATCCTTCCTGACTCAGAGTCATCTGCACGTTGGGAAAATGGAGATCGTCCAGC
>CANESA010000126.1 GCA_947440735.1 Candidatus Nanopelagicaceae bacterium | reverse complement strand
TTCTCCCCTGTGGTGGCGATACTTATGCACGAGGACACATTAGAAATATCGCGCAAATAACAAGAATCAATTCGCAAGAGCTGCTTGCGATGTATGACGCGGAACATTCTGTCGACTCGCGTTCTATACATTCCCAGCTTGTCGATAATAACGCCGCTGCAATTCGTAGTGAAAATCGAAAGTTATCATGGAAAATTCTTGTTGGTGCTTCACTTTCTATTGTTCTACTTATCGGAGTCGCTCAGTTTGCGATCAGCGTAGTTGATTCAGAGCCTGCAACAACATCAATGGTTATTGAAGAAACTGAACCATCCCAAACTCCAACACCTTCACCAACGGCATCAGCTGCCCCATCTGCAACTTCATCGACAGTAAATAATGAGCTCACTTTGTCGATCGCTGCCACTCGCGGTAATTCAAATATTGATGTTGTCATTGGGGGAGTGAGCGTTTATAAAGGCCCACTATTTCAAGGCGAATCAAAATCATTTGTTGGAGAGAGTTCCATTTCGGTCTACTTAGGAAATTCGGGCGATCTCGACCTGACTCTCAATGGCGAGAAATTAGCTCCATTAGGCGATCGAAATCAGGAAATACGTAAGACTTTCAGAGCCAAGTAAGCTCTCACACTGTACTATCTGACAAATGAGTCGGACAGTTGCAATAGTGACAATGGGTTGCGCCCGAAATGATGTCGACTCCGAAGAGCTAGCCGGCCGTCTCGAAGCCGATGGTTGGACCCTAGTTTCAGATGTTGAAGATGCTGAAGTAGCTGTTGTAAATACATGTGGCTTTATCGAATCGGCAAAAAAGGATTCAGTAGATGCACTTCTTGAGGCTAATTCTCTCAAGGGCCACGGCGTCACGCGTGCCGTTGTAGCCGTTGGTTGCATGGCAGAGCGTTATGGAAAAGAGTTAGCTGAGGCGCTACCCGAAGCAGATGCGATTTTGGGGTTTGATGATTACCAGGATATTTCAGCGCGCCTGCAATCAATCATTTCAGGGCAGTCTCATGTCTCACATACACCTCGAGATCGGCGCTCACTCCTGCCGATCGCACCGGTTGACCGCGCAAAAGCGCGTGATGAAAATTATGAATCTTCTCTTGGTTCGGGAGGCTCAATCTTTCGTAAGCGATTGGGGGATGCACCATGGGCACCCTTAAAAATCGCATCAGGGTGCGATCGACGATGTTCATTCTGCGCAATCCCATATTTCAGAGGATCATTCGTCTCGCGCAGACCAACTGAGGTTTTGAAGGAAGCGGAGTGGCTTGCCCAGAATGGAGTGAGCGAACTTTTTTTGGTCAGCGAAAACACGACATCATATGGAAAAGATCTCGGCGATCTCATGCTGATGGAGAAGATCCTGCACGAGTTTGGCGAGATTCCAGGTGTTGAACGGGTACGCCTTTCGTATCTACAACCAGCAGAGATGCGTCCCTCACTTCTTCAAGCGATGATCTCAACGGATAAAGTTGCGCCCTACTTTGATCTCTCTTTCCAACACGTGAGCCCGACGCTCTTGAGACGCATGCGACGTTTTGGCGATAGCGAAAAATTCTTACATCTGATCACCCAAATCCGCGCTCTCTCACCAGAGGCGGGAATTAGATCTAACTTCATCGTTGGTTTTCCTGGTGAGACTGAAGAAGATTTTAATCTTTTGGCAGATTTCATCACACAGGCTCAGCTCGATGCGATCGGAATTTTTGGGTACTCAGATGAAGATAAGACTGAGGCGCTTGATCTTTCTGACAAAGTCGATGCTGAGATCATTGCAGAACGTGTTCAATCTCTTTCTTCTCTTGCCGATGAAATGGTCACTCTGCGCGCTGCCACTCGCATCGGAGAGCAGGTCCGCGTACTCATTGAAGATGAGGAGAACCAAGAGGGCCGAGCTGCTCATCAAGGCCCTGAAGTCGATGGAACAACCTCATTTGTTGGAACTTCATATAAAGCTGGAGAATATGTGGATGGAGTTATCACCCAGTCACTTGGCGCAGATTTGATTGCACGGCCACTATGAAGAAGTTTCTCTCACCAAATGCAATCACAATTGCGCGAATTGTTCTTATTCCATTTGGCGTTTACGCCATCTTTAAAAATGGTGGCGATGATTCGACCTGGCAAATAATTGCCTGGTGTATTTACTTTGTTCTGGGCTTGTCAGATATGCTCGATGGCCATCTAGCGCGTGCCACTAATCAAGTCAGCGAATTTGGTAAATTTCTAGATCCTGTTGCAGATAAGGCGCTCATAGGTTCAGCCATGATCTCCCTATCAATCCTAGGCAGATTTCCATGGTGGATTACCGGTGTTATTTTGGCGCGCGAGATTGGAATTACACTCTTTCGCTTAGCGGTGATCAAGCGCGGAGTCATTCCAGCAAATCGTGGAGGCAAGATCAAGAGCGCCTTCCAGAGCTTTGGAGTTGGTTTCTTTATGCTCCCGTTGTCTGAAAGTCTGTACTGGTTCCGCGACGGATTTATTGCGGTCGCCATTGCTCTCACTATCGTGACGGGCTTTAACTATGTACGATTGGCAATGAAGAGACCGTAAATCAAACCGTAAGTCAACCGTAAGTCAACTAGAGGAGGGTATATGTCGCTCACCTCTGAAGTAACTTCCATGGTGAAGGAAATTATCCGCACTCTTGGAGAGAGCAATGAATCTCTGGTTACAGCCGAGTCAATTACTGCCGGCGGGCTAAGCGCTGCAATTACATCAGTTGAAGGTTCATCGCAGATTTTTCTCGGCGCAATAGTTGCATATCAAGATCATATTAAAACAAACGTCCTTGGTATTGAAGAGACGGTAATTGCAACGCATACTGTCTATAGCCAAGAAGTTGCGGTCGCAATGGCGCAAGCGGTACGTTTAAAATTTGGCGCAACATGGGCAATCGCAACAACAGGAGTGGCAGGCCCTGCTCCATCTGATGGCGTCCCTTCGGGCACTGTCTGGGTTACCATCGACGGTCCGGTTACCCAAAGTCTGGAACTTTCCCTTGCAGGTGGGCGTGAAAGCGTGCGAAACGCCACAGTTGCCACTGCAATCGGCACATTTACGCGTATCCTTAGAGAACGTGCGCGCCAAGTCGCCGCAGGTAGATGAGAGATAGGGAG
>CANESA010000125.1 GCA_947440735.1 Candidatus Nanopelagicaceae bacterium | reverse complement strand
TCGAACGTGGTGCAGATGTTGTTGAATTTCTCATTGAGCAGGGACTTGAGTTAACGCAAGGGAAATTTAACTCTTAATCAACCTGTATTACGAAGGCCCGCAGCAACACCATTAATTGTCAGTAATAGTGCACGAATCAACGTTGGATCTGCCGTAGCGCCTTCGGCACGTACTCGTTGAAGAAGGTTGATCTGCAACAGGTGAATCGGAGATAGATAAGCATCGCGCACCTGCAAGGTACGAGCCAAGACAGGCTGCTCACTGAGGAGCGCACTCTTCTTAGTCAGTAGCAAAATCTCTGCCACTGTCAGTTCAAACTCTGCAGTGATCTCATCGAGGAAGTGATGTAGTTCTTGTGGAACAAGGGTCTCTACATATCCACGCGCAGTTTTTAAATCTGTCTTAGCAAGGGTCATCTCAACATTGCTGACAAATGTGTGGAAGAAGTGCCAATCTTTGAGCATCGCACTCATGACATCGCTCTTACCGGCCTCGCGTGCTGCCTTGAGTCCTGAACCAACACCGAACCATCCAGGAACAATCTGACGTGATTGAGTCCAACCAAATACCCAAGGGATCGCACGCAGTGAACCAAGACCAGTTGATGCATCGGGGCGACGTGAAGGTCTTGAACCAAGGAAGAGATTTCCAAGTTGTTCAACCGGAGTAGATGCGTAGAAGTAAGCGGGAAGATCTGGGTGATCAGTGAGCTTTCGGTATTTGGAGAATGCGGCATCTGAAACTAGATCCATACATGCATTCCATTGCTGTAGCTCTGCTTCACTCTGTCGTGGTGCACGGTTAAGAATTGTCGCTTCAAGAGATGCAGCGAGTGTCAGTTCAACATTCTCACGTGCAAGTGCTGGAAGTGAATACTTATCGCTGATGACTTCACCTTGCTCAGTTAATTTAATTTCACCATCGATTGATCCCCAAGGAAGAGCAACGAGTGCTTCATAAGTTGGTCCGCCGCCGCGACCGACAGAACCACCGCGACCATGGAAGAGGCGAAGACGAACGCCGTGCTTCATTGCAACGTCACGCAATTTGCGCTGGGCACGGTGAATCTCCCATTGGCTTGTAGCGATTCCGGCATCTTTATTTGAATCTGAATATCCGAGCATGACTTCTTGGATATTTCCACGAAGTTCAACAACTTTTCTATACGTTGGATTAGAGAGCAACACTTCAAGGATGTCGCCAGATGCGCGAAGTTCGGCAACTGTCTCAAGGAGTGGAGTAAATCCAATCTTGGCAACGCCAGCGTTGATATCAACTAACCCTGCCAGCTTTCCAAGAACTGCTGATGCAATGAGGTCATCAGCACCCTTAGTCATAGAGACGATGTAGGTCTCGATGATCTCCGGACCGAAATTTTCAATCAATTCGTTGATTGCAACAAAGGTATTAAAAGTCTTCGCATCATTTCCTGATAACCCTGTAGTAGAAAGGCTCTTCGAATCTTTAAGTAGGGCGGTGAGGGTTTCAAAACGCTCTTCATGTCTCTGGGTGGCATATGTGCCACCGATAATCTGGGTGAGCGCACTGTGATGAGCATCTGAATGTTCGCGGATATCAAGAGTTGCATGAGTAATTCCGAAGGCAGCAATTGAGCGAATTGTTCGCTCAAGTAGACCTGTCGCAATTAATTCACCGTTATGAGCAAAGAGTGAATCACGCATCAGCATGAGATCTGCAAGTAGCTCTGATGTGTCTTTGTAATCGCGATGTGGAACATGCGGGGTTCCATGTGCATGGCGATCACGTGTCATCACAAGGCGATGCACGATTGCCGTTGCCTTGAGACGGTACGGCTCTTGAACATTGAGGCGACGAAAGCGTGGTTCAAATTCTGGGATGTGCTTGAGATCTTCTTCAACCGAAGCTGAAAGAGCTGGAGTTGCGCCGATAATCCGCGTGGAGACTGAGAGCATCTGACGAAGTTCATCCATTGCAGCAATAGTTGTACGGATTGCATGCGCAACTTGGAGAACTACAGCAGCCTTAGTGATTTCCGGTGTGATATTTGGATTTCCATCACGATCGCCACCGATCCAGGTTCCAAAAGTTAAGGGACGGGCGGTAACAGGAAGATCGATGCCTACTCGCTTAAGTTCGTGAGCAAATTCATTAAGTACCTCTGGAACTGTCGTGCGTGCTAAATCATCGAGGTAATAGAGGGCGTTCATCGCTTCATCAAGTGGCTCAGGGCGATCAACGCGAAGTTCATCGGTCTGCCATAACAAGTCAACAATTTCAGCCAGTGATTGTGAATTAGTGATGCTCTTTGGGAGATCGAGCAAACGTGATATCTCGCCCAACTTGTTAAGAATTGAACGACGCGCAGCTTCAGTAGGGTGTGCGGTAAATACTGGTCGCACACTGAGCTCGCTGATCCATTGTTCGAGATCACTCTGCGTAAATTGATGTCCCGGTGTCTGTGCTTTCTGCGCCTCTGCGATTTTATCTACAGCGCGAGAAATCCATGAACTTCCCTGATCTCTTGATGCAGCAAGAACGCGTACACGGTTTACTTGTTCAGCGACATTTGCAAGGTGGAAATAAGTACTAAATGCACGCACAAGTTGGATTGAATCTTCTACAGATAAACCCTTGAGAACTTCTGCTCCGCTACCTTCGCGTACCGCCTTACGAACACTTTCGACAAGATCAAGAAGTTGCTGGCCTTCTTGGCGAACAAGGGTTTGACCCAGGAGATCACCTAAGCGGCGCACATCAGCGCGCAGTGCCTCATCCTGATTTGTCATGTGCGTATTCTCGCAGGCAATCGGCGCATCTCACACACCGTAGACTTTCCTCGTAGCCCCCTGGTCCTGACCAAGCGGGGCCAGTTGCCATTGGGGGTGTGCTGTGCGAGGACTGATCTCATTAATCGAGACCACCTCATCAGTAGTCGATGCACTCACAAACGCAACGAAAATTATTGCCCCACCACCGGCGTATCCATTCTTACTCGCTGCCCGGGCAAAAGAACGTCCACTGCTTGTAATTACTAGCTCATCTCGTGGTGCTGAAGATCTAGCCCATGAGCTACGCGAGCTACATTCACATGTTCTTGAATTTCCAGCGTGGGAGACACTTCCTCACGAACGGCTGAGTCCTCGTAGCGACACCGTTGCTAGACG
>CANESA010000124.1 GCA_947440735.1 Candidatus Nanopelagicaceae bacterium | reverse complement strand
TCACTCTTGTGAATCCTTACCGGTTGCCTTGGCAATTCCGCGAAGGGCATCTTTAACAGTAAGCCATGGGGCGGGAGACATCACCTTTGCAACTTGCGGGGCAAATGCTGGGGATGAGAGGAGAACATCTAACGTTGCACCATCTGCAACAACATCACCATCGGCTAAAAAGACCACTCGATCGGCGACCTCTGCAACTAGCTCAACATCATGAGTTGCGATCAGGACACACTTTCCGAGATTGCGAGAATAGGAAACCAAGGTGTCAACCAAGAGCGATTTTGCTTGATAATCCAAACCTCTCGTTGGTTCATCCATGATGAGAACATCGGGTGCACTGCAGAGAATGAGGGCAAGAACGAGAGAAAGTCGTTGGCCTTCTGAGAGATCACGTGGGTGGGCATCTGGATTAACTGTCGGTGTAAGGCGGATCAGGAATGCAAATGTTGAGCCTTCTTCTAGCCCATTGTCGTGATCACTGGCGGCGCACTCTTTAGCCACCGAGGGATGAATCAACAAATCACTTGGTTCTTGAGGAATGTAACCAATTGTTGAAAGACGCTTCCGACCGTGTAGCTCTGTCGGATCGGTACCCAGAACCTTTATCTGCCCACCTGTTGATGTATGAAATCCGACTATTGATTTGAAGAGCGTGCTCTTTCCCGCTCCATTCCGACCCATCACAGCGGAAATCTCACCTGACTTAAATTCAAGTGAGACATCTCGTAGCGCGACTTTCTCACCGTAGAAATGGCTGAGCTTTTCAATTGCCACAACTGTCTCACCTGAAGTAGATCCGGGCTGTGAAAGCAGCGGTGTGAAGTCACGAAGATGTGTTGTCATACGTCGCACTTCTCGCACGCTTGTGCCGACAGAATCTAGATTGAGTGC
Organism: Candidatus Nanopelagicaceae bacterium; assembly: GCA_947440735.1. Next base: position 2,269 of record CANESA010000124.1, on the reverse strand, counting down.
ACGAGCCAGGTGAACGATTGGCGGTGCGATCGGAGACTTCTTAAGAATTTCTTCTGGGATATCGATCTCAGTTTTACCATCTGCAGAAATCGCGATGATGCGATCGGCAAAGCCAATTACCCGTTCTAATTTATGTTCTGAGATAACAACCGTAAGCCCTAGATCATGAACCAGGCGATGCAAGATTGATAAGACTTCCTCTGCCGCAATGGGATCAAGTGCCGACGTTGGTTCATCAAGAACCAGAACCTTGGGGTGCATCACCAAGGCGCTTCCAATAGCGACGCGTTGCTGCTCTCCGCCACTCAATGTTGAGATTGAGCGAGCACGCAGATGGGCAAGAGAGAGTAGGTCCAGAATCTCTTCGACTCTTTTACGCATCACGTCAGGGGCGAAGTTAAGGGCCTCCATTCCAAAGACCAGTTCTTCTTCAACAGTGTCTGTGACAAATCCGTGTGCTGGATTTTGGCCAACAATGCCAATGAGGTGAGCGAGTCCTCCAGGTTTAGTAAGCGAGGTAGAAATTCCATCGACGGAAATATCACCGGCCAAAATTCCGCCTGTGTGGTGAGGAACTAAGCCATTAATAAGTCGTAGAAGCGAAGATTTTCCGGATCCGGTGGCACCAATCACTAAAACCATCTCACCTTCATCAATCGTAAAAGAGAGATCCTCAAAGACTGTGTGTAGTGAGTGTGGGTAGATGAGTGAGACGTTGTTAAATGTAATCATGCAAAGACCACCATTGAAAACGGTATGAGAGCTAAAGCTGAAAAAATAACAGTGAGATCACGAGGAAGTATTTTCTCTCGACGATACCGTGAGCGATGGCGTGAATATCCATAGCCACGCGAATCCATTGCAGCCGCTAAATCGAGTGAACGCGCCAGTGATTCTTCAAGAAGCGGGAGTGCCACACCGGCCCAGCCTCGTCTTTGAATGCCGCGCATCCTTTGCGCGCTCTTAATTCTTGTTGCGCTTGAAACTAATTGCGGAAGCACAGATGTTGCGATGACCAGTGCCACACCAAATTCATAGATAAAGATCGGCATCTGACGCAAAAGGCGATGAGGCGATGTAAGAGACGTTGCTGCTGCAAAAGTGCAGATGAGCGTTGCGATCTGAATACCTTCTGCAAAGGCAAAGGTGAGTCTCTCTTGCGTAATTGCGCCACCGATTCTGATACCAGCCATCCAGTCCGGGAGGTAGAGAATTGGTAAATCAAAGAGAGTATTTCCTGGAATAGGCACGCCGATGGCAATTCCGATAATCGTGCGGATCACGATAATGATTACCGCAATTTTCAGGGCAAACCATAGGCCACCAGACCAAGGTGTTTGATCAGTAGCGTTGCGGTTAATCCGATAAACGATGAAGCACATTCCACCCACTACCGCCAGATTAAAGGCGGTGTGATGGGTTAATGAAACCGCAATAGAAATTGCGATCGCACCGGACCACCACGTGAGTGGGTGGAATGTTCTCTTCATCTACGTATGTGTTACTTGGTGACTAAAGCTGCCGGCGTAGGAATTTCTACGCCGCACTCTTTACGTGGATATCCGCTAAGGCCACAAATCAGCCCTGACTTATCACCACGAACTCGGACAACTTTGCCAAGCACATCGATTCCTTGCGCCTTTTTATCAATGGTGATGCAGCGCTTGACGGTCTTCAGTGGCTTCTCTCCAGTAGGAGCTAAGTAAGTTGCACCGAAATCGACGACTACTCCGATTCTCTTCTTACCTGCAACGGCGCGAGTCTTTCCGCAGATCGATTGAAAGTCTGGAAGTACCGATGGCGAAGTTGCATCTGGAATTGCTTCACTTGAAAAGGTGAATGCCCATCCTTCTACCGATCCATCGGCGATATCAACTGTGGGACCTGTCATTGCAGCAGTCCACGCTGTCGCCTTTGGTGCTGCTTGGAAATATCCCCAATAGCGATAACCGGTACCTGCTGCTTGGGCTGGTGTAATTGTTGCGGCAAGTAAAGCCAGAGTGGCTAGAACTGCGAATTTCTTCTTCATGTATCTGGAGCTCCTTATTGTGTGAGAGTCTCACAGGGGTAGCTCCTAGAAATAGCGAATACACGCTTTAGCTTGGACTACGCCCCGCAAACCTCGGCGGGTGTGTGTCAACGTTCTTATGTAGGTAATCCGACTATGAGCGCGAACGCTCTTACGGTTGCGGGTCAGCGTCGGATTTACACCGAACTTCCCCTACAAAAGAACTCGTATTAAGTTGTTTGCCTACCTTAGGGGTAGTTA
>CANESA010000123.1 GCA_947440735.1 Candidatus Nanopelagicaceae bacterium | reverse complement strand
TAAAGAGGTAAAGAAGTTCCCTTGGTCTAAAGAGGGCGTGGATATCGAAAATGATTTCGCACCTCTCTATGTCATCAACCCTGATAAGAAGGCGAAAGTTGCCGAACTTAAAGAGTTGATGAAAGGCGCTGACGAACTCATTCTGGCAACGGATGAGGACCGCGAAGGCGAAGCAATTGCCTGGCACTTAGTTGAAGTCTTGCAACCAAAGATTCCAATTAAGCGCATGGTCTTTAATGAAATTACAAAAGAGGCAATTCAAGAAGCGGTAGAAAATACTCGCGATCTTGATTATCACTTGATCGATGCCCAAGAAACACGTCGCGTACTCGATCGTCTCTACGGATATCGCTTATCGCCAGTGTTGTGGAAGAAAGTAATGCCACGCATCTCTGCAGGCCGCGTGCAATCTGTTGCAACAAAACTCATCGTTGAAAAAGAACGCGAACGCATTGCCTTCATCTCAAGCTCATGGTGGGATCTCAACGCCACCTGCGATCTTGGATTTACCGCACGCTTACTGAGCGTTGAAGGCAAGAAAGTAGCGGCTACCAGCGACTTCGGTGCAGATGGCGCAGTGAAAGAGAAATCTCTTGAAAACATTCTGCTCCTTAACGAAACCGGCGCTCGTTCACTTGTTGAATCACTCAAGGGCCAACCACTTGTTGTTAAATCGATGGAGGAATCTCCACGTACCGAACGTCCTAAGCCACCATTTACAACATCGACGATGCAGCAAGATGCTGGATCACGTCTTGGTTGGGGCGCACAGATCACAATGCGAATTGCTCAGCGCCTATACGAAAACGGCTACATCACATATATGCGTACCGATTCAGTAAACCTTTCCGGCCAAGCAATTACAGCTGCTCGCGCTGCTGCAAAATCACTCTATGGCGCAGACCATGTCGCATCAGAGCCACGTGTCTATCAAGGCAAATCAAAGAATGCTCAAGAAGCACACGAAGCTATTCGCCCCGCAGGAGATTCATTTAAGACTCCTGGCGAACTAGCACCAGAACTTTCACGCGATGAATTCGCGCTCTATGACCTCATTTGGAAGCGCACCGTTGCGTCGCAGATGGCTGATGCTAAGAAGATGCAGATGCGCGTTGACTTCGATGTCACTACTGCAGATAAGCAAGATGCCATCTTCCGCGCCAACGGCAGCGTCATTACTTTTCCAGGATTCTTAGCAGCCTATGACGATATTCCAGATGAGAATACAAAGGTTGATGAAGAATCCACCGATAAGCGTCTTCCTGCAATGACCATGGGTCAATCAGTAAAGGTCAGCGAATACAGCTGCGAAGGCCACGACACAAAGCCTCCTGCACGGTACACAGAGCCAACACTTGTGAAGAAACTTGAGGAACTTGGTATTGGTCGCCCATCAACATTTGCATCGATCTTGCAGACAGTTCAAGATCGCGGATATGTCTATAAGCGCGGTCGCGCACTTGTTCCAACATTCTTAGCCTTTTCTGTCACAGGCCTTCTTGAAACCCACTTCACCAAACTTGTTGATTACGAATTCACTGCAAGCATGGAAGAAGATCTCGATAAGATCGCAGCAGGTGAGGCTACCCGCATCGATTGGCTCCGCGATTTCTACTACGGACACGATGGACAACCTGGCCTTGAAGTATTAGCCGCAGACCTTGGCGTCATCGATGCACGTGCCACAAACACCATGAATCTTTCAGCCGATATCGAAATCCGCGTCGGACGCTACGGCCCATACCTTCAACAGAACCTGCCTGATGAAGAGCGCAAGCTTGCAAACATTCCTGAAGGTTTAGCACCTGATGAACTCACACTCGAAAAAGCAATTGAACTATTAGCTGCACCCTCTGGTGAACGCGAACTCGGTATCGATCCAGTAACTGGCTTCGAAGTGATTGCAAAGTCAGGACGTTTCGGTCCATATATCACTGAGATTTTCCCTGAAGAACCTGTCGAACTTAACGATAAAGGCGAACCAAAGAAGAAGCGCAAGAAGAAAGATGCACCAAAGCCAAAGACCGCGTCTCTTCTCTCAACAATGACGCTAGATACCATCACCATTGATGATGCACTGCGCCTACTCTCACTTCCACGCATTCTTGGCACCAACTCAGCTGGTGAAGATATTACGATTCAAAATGGTCGCTACGGCCCATACCTGAAGGCCGGTGCTGATTCACGCACGCTCACATCAGAAGATCAACTCTTCTCACTCTCACTCGATGAAGCGCTCGAGATTTACTCAAAGCCAAAAGAGCGTCGTCGCGGTGTTGCAAAGCCACCACTGAAAGAATTTGGAAAAGATCCGGGTAGCGATCGTGAAGTCATTGTTAAAGATGGTCGCTTTGGAATGTATGTCACTGATGGTGAAACCAATGCAACTCTTCGCCGCGGAGATACTCTGGAAGGACTCACACTTGATCGGGCACTCGAACTACTTGCAGGCCGCCGTGCGTGGGAGGCCGAGAACGGCCCATCACCAAAGAAGGCTCGTAAGAAGGCAGCCAAAGTAAAGGCTGGCGATACCGCGCCAACTCTGACAAAGAACACTGTGAAAAAAGCCGCGAAGAAGAAGGTTGCAAAAAAGGCCGCAACGGGCAAGGCGAAGAAAAAGTGAGTAAGCAGAAGTGGTTAATTACAGGCGGTGCCGGATATATCGGCACACATATCGCCGACCTCTTCATCGAGTCCGGTAAAGATGTAGTACTCCTGGATTCGCTCTACCAAGGCCTTGCATCACGCGTGGATTACCTGCGCTCAAAGCATGGCATCAACATCCCACTAGAAGTTATTGATATTCGCGATTACGCGGCCGTTGACGCGCTCCTTGCCGCGCACTCATTTACCGGCATCATCCATACCGCAGCTCTTAAGGCAGTTGGTGAATCAATGGAGAAACCTGATGAGTATCAAGAAGTTAACTACACCGCTACCGTCGAGCTATTAGAGGCTGCAAAGCGCCACGGTATTACACGCTTTATCTTCTCTTCAACTGCCGCCGTTTACGGAAGTCCTGATTCGATGGAGCCATGTCGTGAAGATGGACCCACCGCACCGATTTCACCATACGGTTCTTCAAAGTTACTGGCTGAAGCTAAAGTCACAGAATTTATCTCGATCCCAGGAAACCACGGATCGTCGTTACGCTTCTTTAACGTGGTTGGCAGTGCCAACAAAGCGTTGCTTGATAACTC
>CANESA010000122.1 GCA_947440735.1 Candidatus Nanopelagicaceae bacterium | reverse complement strand
TGCATATGACTTTGCCTTTGCGCGAGCATTTGCAACTGCTGCAGCGCGTGCTGATGCTGTCGCCTTTGCTGAATCAAGAACAAATGGTGTTGCGCCTTGAATCTGCACATCATCTCCAGCAGCTGCAACTACATCATCGACGACTGCGCCAGCACTTGCTGCGTTACGGACGATAACTTCAAAGCTTTGGGAAGCGCGGTAACCAATCTGTACTGAGCCTTTATCCTGTGTGTAGTTGTACTCAGGATAAACCGAGATGCTTGTTGTCTTAATATCCTTAGTTGCAATCTTCTTGGCAACAAGTGCTGCACGCACCTTAGCTGCCGTAGCAGAAGTCTTTGAAAGTGCCTGCGCGCTGGTACCAGCTATGAGTGAGACAGAAGCATTGATTCGTACCGCATCAGGAGTTACCTGCACGACGCCCTCTGCGTTAACGGTAACGTAGCGCACTGGAGTGGCAGCAGATGCCGGCAAGGCAAAGACTGCGGCTGCGACAAGTGCGACTACTGGGATTGCAATAAGTTTTCTTGGGGTGAGTTTCTTTGTAAGTTTCATGAGGCAAGTATCGCACTTCTTTATAACGTTTATCTGTGTAGTAACTGATACAACTCTGTGTGATCTGAACACATTTTTTCTAACGAGAAATAGCGACTAGCCCTTTCTCGCCCTGCTTTACCCATAATTTCCCGTAAAACAGGGTCAATGGCTAGCTTCTGCAGCGCATCCGCAAGTGCTGCAGGCTCACTATCTACCAGGTATCCATTTACTTCGTGGACCACAATGTCGCCGACTGAGCCAACGCCAGTCGCCACGATTGGTAGGCAAGCTTGAGCAGCTTGAATCAAAGTCAGCGGAATACCTTCATTATCGCTACTTAATATTGCGATATCGCTTGCGGCAAAGAGCGCGCCAATATCTTTGCGCCATCCTAAGAACTCCACAGGTAAATCGCGTCTTTCACTATCTCGCTTCGTTGCTTCAAAGAGATCACCCTCACCTGCAACGATAAATTTAACGGGCAGATTGCGCGCTTTGATTTCTGCCGCAGTATTTAACAAACGATCAGGCCGCTTAATCGCAGTCATTCGTCCGACATAGGCCACATAGATATCGCCCGCATCCATGGCAAATTGCTGGCGTGCTTTTTCCTTAGAAACTTTCGCCGGCTCAACTAGACCTGGATAAAAGACTCGATACTGATCGGCTTTTCCAATCCCTGCCGCCAACAAATCCGATTTCACCTGATTTCCAACTGCGATCAAAATATCGGTGCGCGTTGCCAAAAATTTTTCGATAGCAATTACTAGCTTTACCTTCCACCCGCTGAAATATCCGTGCAGCAAGTGGCCGTGAAATGTATGGACGCGCTTTGCGCTACGTCCAGCCAAGATCGCAGCCAATCGACCCAAGACGCCAGCTTTTGCGGTGTGGGTATGGATCACATCGGGTGCAATTTTTTTAATCATTGCAACGAGTGCAAAAAATGCGCGAATATCTGAGACCAACGAGACCGAGCGACCAAGGCCAGCAATTCGTGTGGCCTTAATATCTGTTGCCACAGTCTCCAAATAATCAGCCTCATCAGAATCGCAATATCCAGTGATCAGCACTTGTTCGACCTTTGATGAATCGATGCTGCGCAATAAGTCGGCGACGATGACTGCAGGACCACCCACATTCATGCGTGCAATGATCTGCACGACCTTCACCTTCTTATTACGAGCCTGAGCCATCTGAGACATGTGGTTATCTTCTCGCAAAAGCAGGGATAATTGCGGACATGAGCACCGGCCAATTCGTATCGCGCTGCACCGCAGAAGCGATGACATCGGCTGCTGCCGCGATCAAAGACGGAAATCTCGTCGCCTTTCCTACGGAGACTGTCTATGGGCTAGGTGCCGATGCATCGAGCGCTGATGCAGTTGCCAAGATTTATGCCGCAAAGGGACGCCCTGCAGATCACCCACTCATCGTTCACATCTCTTCAATGGATGGAATCGGATATTGGGCCATTGAGATTTCGGAGTATGCAATCGCACTGGCCCCCGCATTTTGGCCTGGTCCGATGACGCTTATCTGTAAGCGATCAAGTGCGGCAAAAGATTTTGTCACCGGGGGACAAGACACTGTTGCTCTGCGTGTACCTGACCATGTTGTCGCACTCGCACTTCTCGATGTTGCCAAACAATTAGGTGTGCACGGAATCGCTGCCCCTAGCGCCAATCGTTTCGGCCATGTCTCGCCAACAACTGCTGAAGCTGTTCGCGAAGAGCTTGATCAATACCTCTCACCTAGTGACACAATCCTTGATGGTGGCCCATCGCAAGTCGGTGTTGAATCAACAATTATCGATTGCACAGGAAATAACCCACACATTCTTCGCCCTGGTGCAATAACCCAAGCGATGATCGAAGAAGTAACAGGGCTTAAAGTCACTGATGCAGTGCACGAAATTCGCGTCAGCGGCTCACTTGAAAATCATTACGCACCAGAAGCAACAGTTACACTCGATACAACTCCACAATCAGGTGATGGATACATCGCGATGAGTGATAAACCAACACCCGCAGGAGTTATTCGATTAGCAGCACCTCAATCTGTTGAAGAATATGCACGCATTCTCTATTCATCACTTCGCGATGCAGATTCACAAAAGATCAACCGCATCTGCATCGACCAACCACAAGGAGATGGACTCGCCATCGCTATCTGTGACCGCTTGCAGCGCGCAGCTCGGGGGCGCTAGAAGGCAATAACTTCGGCTAAGATATGCCAGCGTTAAAGATGCAGTGGGGCCTATAGCTCAGTCGGTAGAGCAACGGACTTTTAATCCGTGGGTCGACGGTTCGAGCCCGTCTGGGCCCACTCCTATAGAAAATCACCCCTCTCGCCAGACCTGACCATCCCACGACCAGTCGAGGTCTGACTGGTCATCATGGGGTACCCCCGTATAATTAGGTGACCATTCACTGGTAAATCAAATAACGGTCTCAACAGATCGTAATTAACTGGGGTGGCTCCAATGCACGACATTCGTACCTTTATTGATTGGTTGAGTTATCACCCGACCTGCGATGAGATCTCGCGCGCCCTGGTCATGGAGTACATGGCGCCACTTGGCGCATGCTGTGCTCGCATCGGGCGTTTACATCCAGATGATTCACTCGAGTTTTTAGGCGAATATGGATTTGATGCCGGCAAAGCTAAGCAGACTTT
>CANESA010000121.1 GCA_947440735.1 Candidatus Nanopelagicaceae bacterium | reverse complement strand
TTGCGTCGCGCAATCACAACATCACAACTCGCTTTAGATAATTGTGATCGCCACTGGATTCCGGTCAAGCGTTCATGGCGTTTAAATGAGCGTCACTATGGTGCGCTTCAAGGAAAAGATAAGGCGCAGACTTTGGCCGAGTACGGTGAAGAGCAATTTATGCTCTGGCGTCGCTCATTCGATGTGCCGCCTCCTGTCATTGAAGATGGCTCGCAGTACTCACAAGATGCTGATCCTCGTTATAGCGATTTAGGTGCAGATCTTCCACGCACTGAATGCTTGAAAGATGTTGTTACTCGCATGCTTCCTTATTGGCGTGAGTCCATCGTTCCTGATTTAAAAGCTGGAATGACAGTTCTTGTTACAGCTCACGGCAATTCATTGCGAGCACTTGTAAAGCACCTTGATGGAATTAGCGATGAAGATATTGCTGGGTTAAATATCCCCACTGGAATTCCGCTGCACTATGCGCTCAACGCCGATCTCACACCAGTAGTTAAAGGTGGAAAGTATTTAGATCCAGCCGCTGCAGCAGATGCAATTAAGGCAGTTGCTAACCAGGGTAAGAAGTAAAAGTTAGAGAGCTGCTCGGCTCTCTGATGCGTACTCGCCCTTAACAAGGAAGTAGACGCGACGAGCAATCGAAACGGCGTGGTCTGCACAACGCTCGTAGTAGCGACCAAGAAGTGTCATATCAATCGCAGTTTCGATTCCATGTGTCCATGAATCATCAAGAAGTGCGACAAAGAGTGCGCGGTGAAGCGTATCCATCTCGTCATCATCAGTCTCAAGTTCAATTGCAGCTTGAAGATCCTGGCTCTTAACAACGTGCGTTGATTTTTCAATAATCTTCTTTGCAGTCTTACCCATATTTTCAATTGTTGATACTAATTCTGGCGGGACTGCAACTGCTGGATAACGCATACGTGCAAGCTTTGCGATGTGGTGGCAGAGATCGCCCATACGTTCAAGGTCTGCGCTCATACGGAGTGAAGTAACCAAGATGCGAAGATCTTGTGCAACAGGTTGTTGACGCGCCATCAAATTAATTGCACGAGCTTCAAGGTCGTGTTGGATGGTGTCGAGTTTTTCATCCTCAGAGATGACTTGCTCGGCTAGCTTCACATCGGCGTTGAGAAGTGCCGCAGAGGAGCGTTCCATTGCAACAGCGACCATCTCTCCCATAGTGACGAGGGTGGCTTGAATGGCATCTAACTCTTCATGAAAGGCATCGCGCATGTGGTGAGTTTACTTGCCAGGCGGTCCAATACAGGGGAGGTTTGTGAATAGAGTTTGAACAATAGATTAAGAGTAAGTAATCAAGGGATAAATGCCCCTTCTGATTCTCTAACCCCTGCCAGCCTCTCTACTATAGGAACATGTTCAATCGTCGGATGAAGAGCCAAGAGTCTCCATCTCCGGTTGGCTTACCTCAATTAGCTATCGATCTGCTCGAGGTAATCGATGCCGAATACATCATCTTGACCCCTTTTGATGTTGTTCTTGAAAGCTCAAAAGGGATCCGAGCTCTTGGCATTATCAAAGAAATTAGAATAACTTCCCAACCAATTCTTAACCTCGTTCGCGCAGTCAGGCGATCAGGTAAATATGAAGAGCAGACTCTTGCACTACCGAGAGGACCTCTTGGCGATGGAACCCACGACCTTGTTGTTCGAGTATCACTTGTGGGAGAAGAAGGCTTAGTAGCAATCCTTGTTTTTGATGATTCTGAGTTTCATAGACTGGACTCAATGCGTAGAGATTTCGTAGCAAACATTTCTCACGAGCTAAAGACACCAATTGGGGCACTTTCAATCTTGGCCGAAGCTGTTCTTGAAGCAAGCGATGACCCCACTGCAATTAAGAAATTTGCATCCAGAATGCAGATCGAAGCAACTCGCCTTTCAGAGCTGGTTCAAGAAGTGATTAATCTGTCTCGACTTCAAGATGAGGATCCATTGAAGAACGCTGAAGTTCTCGATCTTGCCAGCATTGCACGTGAGGCAATTGATGAGTCTCGTCTTGCCGCAGATAAACAACAGATTGAAATTGTCTTTGCTGACCAAGAAGTCTGTCTCGTTCTTGGAGATAAGAGTCAGTTACGTATGGCGATGAGTAACCTTATTAAAAATGCTATTAACTACAGCCCTACATCAACTCGTGTGGGTATTGGAATTAATCGTCAAGATGATCTTGTTGAATTTACTGTGACCGATCAAGGTGTCGGAATTCCTGAGAAAGATCTCGAGCGCATTTTTGAACGCTTCTATCGAGTTGATCCTGCCCGCTCACGCGAAACAGGTGGAACCGGTCTAGGGCTATCCATTGTTAAACATGTCGCAAGTAATCACGGTGGCGATATCAGCGTCTGGAGTTTGGAAGGACAAGGCAGCACATTTACATTACGTCTGCCGCGCGTAAAAGATGGTTCGATACACCCAACTAGGAATGAAGGTTAGTTATGACCAGAATACTTGTCGTAGAAGATGAAGAGTCATTCTCTGAAGCGCTGGGATATCTTTTAGGCCGCGAAGGTTTTGATGTCACGTTGGCAGATACCGGTACCAAGGCGATCGAAGAATTCGACCGAATAGGTGCTGATCTCGTTCTCCTCGACCTCATGTTGCCAGGTCTTTCAGGTACTGAAGTCTGTAAACAATTACGTCAACGTTCAGCTGTGCCGATCATTATGTTGACTGCCAAAGATTCAGAGGTAGATAAGGTCGTTGGGCTTGAACTTGGTGCAGATGATTATGTGACGAAGCCATATTCATCTCGCGAGCTTGTGGCTCGAATCCGTGCGGTTCTGCGTCGCAACACAGAGCTTGGTGAAGATGTGGCTACACCGGGCACACTTATCGTGGGGCCTGTTCGCCTAGATACCGAACGCCATGTTGTAGAAATCAGCGGAACAATCACCCAATTCCCACTCAAAGAGTTTGAGTTGCTGGAATTTCTCATGCGCAATAGCGGCAGAGTACTTACTCGTACCCAGCTCATCGATCGCGTCTGGGGCAGTGATTATGTCGGCGATACCAAGACGCTCGATGTTCATATCAAGCGCCTTCGCGCCAAGATTGAAGTTGACCCAGCTAACCCTGTCTTTATTCAGACAGTGCGTGGACTTGGTTACAAGCTAGAAGATAAGTAGTTATTCAGTAACTGTTGCTGTATCTGCAGTCGCAAGTTCTGCTCCTGAGATAACGTTCTTAAAGTCATCGCG
>CANESA010000120.1 GCA_947440735.1 Candidatus Nanopelagicaceae bacterium | reverse complement strand
TTCTTGGCGACAGTCTTCTTCGCTGCGCTCTTCTTTACGGCTGCCTTCTTGGCAGCAGGTTTCTTCTTAACGGCCACAATTACTCCTTGCTTCGGGTGAGCAAAGTTTAGCCTAGCTCAGCCACCATTTTTCTTACATGCGGGGCGATTGCCCGAAGAGCTTTTCCGCGATGGCTAATTGCATCCTTATCGGCAGCACTCATCTGCGCACTTGAGATGGAATATCCGTCGGGGGAGAAAATCGGGTCATAGCCGAATCCATTCTCACCCACTGGGTGATGAAGGAGCTGGCCATGGAATCTTCCCTCTTCACAGTGGCTCTCTCCATCAACAAGTACGAGAGCTGCCACACAGATAAAATATGCAGTGCGATCACCATCAGGGACATCCTTTACTTGATCGAGAACTTTGCGCAGATTCGCTTCATCATCTCCGTGAACACCAGACCAGCGAGCGGAGAATATTCCTGGATCACCGCCGAGGGCATCGACACACAATCCACTGTCATCTGCGATTGCAGGAAGACCGGTTGCTGCAGACATCTGGCGAGCTTTGAGAAGGGCATTCTCTTGGAATGTACTGCCCGTCTCTTCGACATCGGCAAGATCAGGAAATTGATCGAGCCCAACTAGTTCTATTTCACCAGGTGCTATCTCTTCAAGAATGCGATGAAACTCTTCGATCTTTCCCTTATTGCGTGTGGCAAGGAGAAGTTTTTTCATTGTACTAAGGCTACTTTGAGAGTGCGTTCTTCTGCATCGCCGTGAGATCGGCACATCCTGCGAGTGCCAGATCTAGAAGCGAATCAAGAAGTGCGCGATCAAAAGGTGCGCCTTCGGCAGTGCCCTGGACTTCAATAAATCGTCCATCGCCACTGCAGACAACATTCATATCCGTCTCGGCGCGGACATCTTCTTCATAGCAAAGATCGAGCATTGGAACGCCATCAACAATTCCCACACTTACGGCGGCGACTGAATCTGAGAGTGGTTGTGCACCGGCCTTAATGTGGCCTTTCTTCTGGGCCCATTCAATTGCATCAGCGAGTGCAACATATGCACCAGTGATCGCAGCTGTACGAGTTCCGCCATCTGCTTGAAGAACATCGCAATCGATAACAATTGTATTTTCACCAAGTTGGGCAACATCTACGATGCCACGAAGTGAGCGACCGATAAGTCGTGAAATTTCCTGTGTGCGACCACCGAGTTTTCCTTTAACAGACTCTCGATCAGAGCGAGTGTGAGTTGCACGCGGCAACATTGAATATTCTGAAGTAACCCAGCCTTTTCCAGAATCCTTAAGCCAGCGAGGAACACCAGGAGTAAATGAGGCAACACAGAGAACTCGAGTCTTTCCGAATTCGACAAGAACTGAACCCTCGGCATGATCTAACCACCCGCGAGTAATCTTAATTTCGCGAAGATCTTTATTGGTTCGTCCGTCGATGCGTGTCATGTATTCCTCTTTTTTTCTTATCTATCGTCTTATAGTTCGTGGATTATGTAAGGTCTTGGTGGCGTACGTGACCAACTTCTGGCCCAAGGAATCTGCGCGCCAAGTTCTCAAAGCTCTTGGCATCCCCTGTTGCAAGGAATTGATGCTCAGCAGGGCCAGCAGTGGCACTTCTGAGTTGATCTGTCTCGACCAAGGTTCGGTAGAGATCTTTTGCAGTCTCTTCAGCGCTAGAAACGAGTGAAACACCGTTACCAACAAGGTAAGAAATTACACCGGTGAGAAGAGGGTAGTGCGTGCACCCCAAGACAAGGGTGTCGACATCGGCATCCATAATTGGCTTCAAATATGTACGTGCAATCTCAGTGATCGCCGGACCTGATGTTTCTCCGCGCTCAACAAATTCCACAAAAGCTGGACAAGCGACATCTGTAATTTCAAGATGTGGCGCTGCGGCAAATGCATCGAGGTATGCGCGTGATTCGATTGTTGTCGCTGTACCGATGACGCCAATGCGACCAGTGCGCGTTGCTGCAACCGCGCGACGAACTGCAGGTTGAATCACTTCAATAACAGGAACTGAGTAACGCTCGCGTGCATCACGAAGCATTGCAGCACTTGCTGTGTTGCAAGCAATCACGACAGCTTTAACACCTTGGTCGATGAGAAAATCAATTGTCTCGAGAGAGAAATCTCGAACTTCTGCTAGTGGACGAGGACCGTAGGGCCCACGTGCAGTATCTCCAATATAGATAGTGGATTCATTAGGTAGCTGATCCAAAATTGCTCGTGCAACAGTTAATCCGCCAACTCCAGAATCGAAGATGCCAATTGGTGCCGAGCTCATGCCCAAAGGGTACCGTCTAATCCTTCCGTGGCTTCATCCACCTGCGATCCATATACGCCGGTGGAGAGATATTTCCATCCCGCATCGCAGACGATAAAGGCTATATCAGCGCTCTTACCATCACGCACTGCTTCATTACCAAGAGCGAGAGCTGCATGAAGAATTGCACCTGTTGAGATTCCAGCAAATATTCCTTCTACTTCAAGCAGTTCACGAACTCGGCGAACAGAATCTTCAGCCCCTACTGAGAAACGACGTGTAAGAACTGATGCATCGTAGAGTTCAGGAACAAATCCTTCATCAATATTTCTCAATCCATAAACCACTTCACCGTATCGAGGTTCTGCAGCAATTATTTGAATATCTGGATTCTTCTCTCGCAGATAGCGTCCAGCGCCCATCAGCGTTCCTGTTGTTCCAAGGCCAGCAACGAAGTGTGTAATGGTTGGAAGATCTTCAAAAATTTCTGGGCCAGTTGAGTCGTAGTGAGCTGCAGTATTTGCAGGGTTTCCATATTGATAGAGAAATACCCACTCTGGATTCTCTGCAGCTAACTCTTTTGCAACACGAACAGCTTCATTTGATCCACCGGCAGCCGGTGAAGAAATAATTTGTGCGCCCCACATTTCAAGAAGTTGTCTGCGCTCTGGGCTTGTATTTTCAGGCATCACACAGATAAGTCGATAACCGCGAACCTTTGCAGCCATAGCAAGTGAGATTCCAGTGTTGCCGCTGGTTGGTTCAAGAATTGTTGCACCGGGTTTTAATTGGCCACTTTTCTCTGCTGCATCAAGCATCGATAGCGCTGTGCGATCTTTAATTGAACCAGTCGGATTGCGATCTTCCATCTTTGCCCACAAGCGAACTGTAGGAGATGGTGAAAGTGTGGGAAGGCCAATCAGAGGTGTATGACCTACAGAATCGGCGAGCGAAT
>CANESA010000119.1 GCA_947440735.1 Candidatus Nanopelagicaceae bacterium | reverse complement strand
GTGAATAGGAGATGTGATTACTTTTTCGAGGTCAGCAAATGGTAGATCGATGTATTTCTTAGCAATTAAACGAGTATCGGGTACTACTACACCGATAAAGCGATCACCCTCACCGTATTCACCTGGACCGGTCTTATAAAACCGACCAAGATCTGATGATCTACTCTTCCTTGCTAACGCGTGAAGATCTTTGACCAAGCTCATATTGAGACGATCCAGCGCTTGAATTCACCACAACTAAATTCATAGATCTTTACGGGACCACGCTTGTAGATCGCGGTGAAATCTTTTCCTCCCTTAAATCGCATTGTTCCAAGGAGGACTACATAAGGAATACCAGTGCCCGGAGCGCGCACACCTCGCAAGACTTCAGTGCTCCAAGGGTTCGCTGCCTCTGTGGTTGAAACCAAATCGGAGACTCTTGCTCTTGGATTTGAATGCAGGCCAAAAATCCGTTCGCGCAAGGAAAGCTTGAGAATCAACTCTCCATTTTCTTCAATTACGTGAGCCATTTCCCATTCTTTTCTTTATAACAAGGGTGCTTGTAAGAGCCAAGAGTATTCCAGCCGCCATATAGATGAAATTTCGTGGCGAAGATTCCTCGGGTTCGGCGACATATGCCGTTGCTACGGGATCGGCAGGTACAGAGCCGATAGTTGTTAAGGATTGAGTTGAGAATCTGATCTCTCCAGTGACTGGATGTCCATCGGCTGAGACCACTCGATACTTAAGAAGATATTCTCCTGCTGGATACTCTCCATTTCCAGCATTCGCCGAAACGGTTGGCCCTGTAATCGTGGCAGCTGAAAGCACATACTTTGTACCATCTGCACTTTCTAGTTCCAAAGTATTTACTACTTCACCTTCTATTTCGATGAGATCTTCGTCAAAGCTGGCAGAAAGCCCAGCAGGCATAAATTCAATGGATTGACTATCAGAAGGAGAAGAAAACTCGAGTGATGTGTGTGCATGAGCCGGTAAAGCAGAAGTGGTGATTAGCGGAATTGATAACGCGAGCAGCAATAAGACTCTTATCTTTTTCATTTTTTCAGTCTAGTCGACCAAACTCCCAAGATCACAACGGGTATTGATGCAAAGAAGCAGAGCCATCCGTAATTGAGAAAACCAATAATGACGCCTGCGAGTGCGCCGCCTGCTGCACCCATCAAGTTCATGACTAAATCGCTGGTGCCTTGCGATGAAGGACGCATCTCATCATCTACGGAACCTGATAAGAGCGCAGAACCAGCGATCAGCGTGCAAGACCATCCAAGACCTAGGAAGAACAAGCCAATACCAAGCTGAATTGCGTTATCGGCTGCTGCTGTTCCAGAAACAACTGTTGAAATCAATAAGAGCGCAACGCCAATTTGAATGACTGCGACTCTGCCGAGCTTGTCGGTGAAGTATCCGACAATTGGTGAGAAGGCATACATACCAAGAACGTGGATACTGATGACAAGGCCAATCACTTGCAGTGTGACATCGACGTGCTTCATATGTACTGGCGTCATCACCATCACCGCCACCATTACAAGGTGCCCGATTGCTATCGAGTAAATTGCAAAATGTGCAGCAGAGTGGCTTTTGATATAGGCGAAAGTCTCTTTAAATGATTTCTTAATTACCGTTCCGGTCGCATGTGCATCTTTATGTGCGGTCAAATATGGATCTGGGCGGAGGAAGATGTAGATCACTAGTACAGCAAGACCAAGTGTTACAGCACTAACAATGTATGGGCCTACAAGGCTTGGCAATCCGAAGCTCTCTGCAATTCGTCCCGAAGGCTCCATCAGATTGGGGCCAGTGACTGCACCAATCGTTGAACCCCAAACAACAAGTGATAATTGTTTTGCACGGTTATCTTCAGTCGCAAGATCAATTGCAGCAAAGCGTGCTTGGTATCCAGATGCTGATGCCGCACCGACAAGAAAACTTCCCATCAACATAAGAACGATGTTTTCAGTTGAGCCACCGATGATTGCAAAAAGTGAACCAATAAGTCCAGTGATTAATCCTGCAGAGAGTGCAAGCCTTCGCCCGCCGCGGTTAGTTAGTCGCGCTAAAGGCAGCGCCATTGCAGCCGCACCAAGAACTGAGAATGTTTGGGCAAGACCTGCAAGTGTCTCTGATTCTGTAATCGATGCGACAAGAAGTGAACCAGCGGCTACTGTGCCAGCAACACCAACCCCGTTTAGTACCTGCGCAGCAATAAGAGTCTTGACGATGCGGGATTGGTGAATTTGCTCACCGTTGGTCTGACTCATTCAATAAGTCTATGCCAGCAGAGTCTCAGGTATCCTAGTAAAACTAGGGAAAGAGGAATCCATGTGTAAGAAGATTCAATGCTCAAGTTGCTCGAAACCAACCTGGGAAGGCTGTGGAGAACATATTGAGGAAGCCCTTGTTGGCGTTCCGATGGATGAGCGGTGCACCTGTAAGTGAAAGAAAAAAGCGCGCTACTAGTTATTGATGTTCAAAATGGTGTCGTACTCAACGCCTTTGAAAAAGATGCGGTTGTAAGGCAAATCAATAGAGCAATCGATTCTGCTCGTGCCAGCGATCTTCCTGTCATCTGGGTTCAGCATTCAGAGGAAGAGATGCCAATTGGTTCTCACTATTGGGAGGTCATCCCTGAGTTGGCACCAGAAGATCATGATGCTCTGATTGAGAAGATCCACGGCAGTTCATTTGAAGAGACTGATTTAGCAGAAATTTTGCAAGAACATGACATCTCGCACCTCTACATCACTGGGGCCCAATCGGAGAATTGTGTTAACGCAACGACGGTTGATGCGCTCGAGCGTGGCTATCGAGTCTCACTCGTTTCAGATGCCCATACAACTGATGATGGATCAGTTGTAGCCACAATTAATGGAAAATTTGTCGAATCTAGCGCTCGTGGTGAGGCTATCGAGGTTAAGAATTTGGACCTGCTGCTTCCGCTGGCGTGAAGTATCCTAAAACGATGCAAATCAATATAGATAAGAAGACGGGAACACTCCTTGGAGTAATAGTTGTTTTGGTCTTAGCTCTAGTCTTTTTCTTTGCCGGCAATACAAACATGTCGATGAATCATGACGGCCACGGATCGATGTCCAGCGATGAAGAAGCTTCGGGTACATACTCTGATGACGAGTTGATGTTTGCGTCGATGATGATTCCGCACCACAGCCAAGCAGTAACAATGTCAGAACTTGCGCTGGCCAATTCCACTAATCCTGAAATTCTTTCGCTAGCAACTGCAATCAG
>CANESA010000118.1 GCA_947440735.1 Candidatus Nanopelagicaceae bacterium | reverse complement strand
TGTCCGCCGCGAACCAATCGGTGTCTGCGCGCAAGTAACTCCATGGAATTACCCAATGATGATGGCTGTCTGGAAGTGGGCACCAGCTATTGCTGCAGGAAATACAGTTGTTTTAAAGCCAAGTGATACGACACCTGCATCAACAGTGTTGATGGCACAGGTGATGAGCGAATTCTTGCCAGAAGGTGTCATTAACGTTATTTGTGGTGAGCGCGAAACAGGTGCACTACTTGTAGATCACCCAACGCCTGCGATGGTTTCAATAACGGGATCAGTGCGTGCAGGTATGGAAGTTGCAGGCGCCGCAGCAAAATCACTGAAGCGCGTTCACCTAGAACTCGGTGGCAAGGCTCCAGTAGTTGTCTTCAACGATGCCGATCTTCAGGCAGCAGCCGAAGGAATTGCGATTGCAGGATTTTTCAACGCCGGACAAGATTGCACAGCCGCAACACGAGTCTTGGTACAAGCGGGTGTTTATGACGAGATGGTGAAGTTACTTGCTGATCAAGCAACTAATCAGATCGCAATGGGTATGCCAGATACAGATGTGCTTGTAGGACCTGTAAATAATGCGTCACAATATGCGCGCGTTAACGGATTTATCGAGCGCGCACCTTCGCATGCACGAATCGTTGCTGGAGCTACCACCAATACTCTCGGTGGTTACTTCATTGCACCGACTGTTATTGCAGATCTTAAGCAGAGCGATGAATTGATTCAGAGCGAAATCTTCGGACCTGTCATCACCATCCAGAAATTTGAAACCGAGGCCGATGCAATTGCTATGGCCAACGGCGTGGATTACGGCTTAGCCTCTTCGATCTGGACCAAGGACCATGGTCGGGCGATGCGCCTAGCCAAGGCCTTTGACTTTGGTTGCGTCTGGATCAACACCCATATTCCGCTGGTGGCTGAGATGCCTCACGGTGGATACAAGCGCTCGGGATACGGCAAGGATCTCTCCAGCTACGGCTTCGAGGATTACACCCGCATCAAGCACGTCATGACCAACCTCAACGCCTAGATTCTGCAATAAATTTCACCTCAAATTACCTCAAAATAGTTTGGCCATGAGGGCCAATCGGCTCCATAATGGGCCCTGCACAACCGTCCCTTGTTCCGGAAAATAAAAAGGAGCCCATCACCATGGCTAATTCACCTAAGAAACCTCTATCAGCAGAAGCAAGTGCAATTATCAACTCTAAGTTTTCACGTCGTGCACTTGTTGCAGGCGCTGGTGCACTCGGTGGAGCTGCGCTCCTGAGTTCATGTTCAAGCGGCGGTGATGACGCTGCATCATCAGGTTCGGTTCGTTGGGGTAACTGGCCTCTTTATCTTGATTATGATGAAGAAACCAAGCTATATCCAACACTTGAAGCATTCACCGCAGCAACAGGAATTGCAGCAGAGTACTTCGAAGATTACAACGATAATGATGAGTTCTATGGAAAAGTTCAAGCTCAACTTAAACTTAAAGAAGATATTGGCTATGACCTTGTAACTCCAACTGACTGGATGGCAGCTCGCTGGATCCGTCTTGGTTATACACAAAAATTTGATAAGACAAATATTCCTAATGCAGGAAATATTCTTGACACACTTGCATCCCCTTCATTTGACCCAATGCGCGAACAGTCAATGACCTGGCAGGGCATCATGGGTGGGTTCGGTTGGAATACGGAGAAGATTCCTAATGGAGTTCGCACACTCGATGATCTCTTTGCTCCTGCAAATAAGGGCAAGATCGTTGTTCTCTCAGAAATGCGTGACACAGTCGGAATTATTTTGCGCGACCAGGGTGTAGATCTCACTACAGTTACTGAAGATCAATTCATGAACGCTGTTGATTTCTTGGCTGGAAAGATTTCAGATGGTTGGATCCGCGGAGTCAAGGGCAACGAATATGCCGAAGACCTCACCGCAGGAGATGCAACAGCAGTAATCGGTTGGTCTGGCGATATGTTTATCTTGAAGTCAGAGAATGAAGGCAAATTTGATTTTGCTATCCCAGAATCTGGCGGAACGATCTCAGGCGATAACATGATGATTCCTTACACAGCAACGGCAGAAGCCAAGGCAAGTGCTGAAAAGCTCATCAACTGGTATTACGATCCTGCGATTGCAGCTGAAGTTGCTGCATACGTGAACTATGTAACTCCAGTTAAGGGTGCACAAGCTGAGATGGAGAAGATCGATCCAGATCTAGCAGCGAGTGAGTTCATCTTCCCAACCGAGAAGACAATGGCGAATCTTTCAGTATTCCGTTCACTGACACCAACTGAAGAAACAATGTGGACAGAGGCCTTCCAAAAGGCCGCCGGAAACTAAGTGGCAGATAGCGCAAATTCGGCACGCGGTGATCTCAAACTCACACGTATCACAAAGAGTTACGGTGATTTCACTGCTGTTGATGATCTCTCTTTAACCATCCCTGAAGGTTCATTCTTTGCTTTGCTTGGACCTTCAGGGTGTGGCAAGACCACAACACTTCGCATGATTGCCGGTCTTGAAGAACCTACTGTGGGAAGCATCCACTTAGGTTCAACAGATATCACAACAACTAAGCCTTACCAGCGCCCAATCAATACTGTTTTTCAGAACTACGCACTATTTCCACATCTGACAATCTTTGAAAATATCGCATTCGGTCTCCGCCGACGTGGTCTCAAAGATATTGATGAAGCTGTCAATAAAGTTCTAAATCTTGTGGAACTTCCTCATCTGGCTCAACGTAAACCAACACAGCTTTCCGGTGGTCAGCAACAGCGCATCGCACTCGCTCGCGCGATTGTTAACCGCCCGGCGCTACTACTTTTGGATGAGCCACTCGGTGCACTTGATCTCAAACTACGTCGGCAGATGCAGATTGAACTCAAGTGGATTCAAAAAGAGGTCGGACTCACCTTCGTTCACGTGACACACGATCAAGAAGAAGCCATGACTATGGCTGACACGATTGCTGTGATGAATGAAGGAAAGATTGAGCAGATGGGATCTCCTGCTGATCTCTATGACAATCCAGAGACAGCATTCGTTGCAAATTTTCTTGGCCAATCAAACTTGATTAAAGGCTCACTTGTTGGCACTGATGGAGATTCATTGGTCGCAGACCTCTTCGGGCAGAAGATTTCACTTCCGCGCAACCGTTCGCACGCCGTTGATTCATCCATCTTTGCTGGTATTCGCCCAGAGAAGTTCCGCATTTCGCTTCTCCAGACACCTACCTCAGGCAACGTATTAATTGGCGGCAAGATCGAAGATG
>CANESA010000117.1 GCA_947440735.1 Candidatus Nanopelagicaceae bacterium | reverse complement strand
TGAGCACCATGAAATTTCTTTAAGACAAGATGGTTGGAAGATCCGTAAATACCAAGAGTTAGCTGCAGAAGGTTTCTGGCATGGCGGTTCTGGTGTTGTAGTTCTACCTTGCGGAGCTGGGAAAACAATTGTTGGCGCAGCGGCAATGGCACATGCAAAGGCAACAACTCTAATCTTGGTAACAAACACTATTGCAGCGCGCCAGTGGCGAGATGAGTTATTGCTCCGTACAACACTTAATGAAGATGAGATCGGTGAATATTCAGGAGCGAAGAAAGAGATTCGCCCTGTGACTATCGCGACTTACCAAGTGATGACAAAGAAGAAGAATGGTGTCTACGCCCACCTTGATCTCTTTGATACTCATGATTGGGGTCTGATTATTTACGATGAAGTTCACCTCTTGCCGGCACCAATCTTTAGATTTACTGCAGATATTCAATCCCGACGCCGCCTTGGACTCACAGCAACTCTTGTTCGCGAAGATGGCATGGAGGGCGAAGTTTTCTCACTCATTGGCCCTAAGCGCTTTGATGTCCCGTGGAAAGAGATTGAATCACAGGGGTATATCGCACCAGCTGAATGTATTGAAGTACGTGTCAATCTCTCAGAATCTGAACGACTTCAATATGCAACTGCAGAACCTGAAGAAAAATATAGATATTGCGCGACCACACAGACAAAGAGTGAAGTTGTCCAAGAACTTGTTGCTTATCACGCCGAAGAGCAGATTCTTGTCATCGGTCAATACATCACTCAATTAGATGCCCTCTCTGAGACTTTGGGTGTTCCCTTAATTAAGGGAGATACTCCTGTGAAGGAACGCGAGCGACTCTTTGCCGCTTTTCGCACAGGTGAGATTATGTGTTTAGTTGTCTCTAAAGTTGCGAACTTTTCAATTGACTTACCTGATGCCACGATTGCAATTCAAGTATCCGGTGCATTTGGTTCTCGCCAGGAAGAAGCCCAGCGCCTTGGTCGAATCTTGCGACCTAAATCAGATGGACGTGGGGCTAAGTTCTACTCAGTTGTTTCTCGCGATACCGTCGATCAAGATTTTGCAGCAAATCGTCAACGCTTCTTAGCTGAACAGGGATATGCCTACCGAATTATTGATGCTGACGATGTGTTTCAAGGGAAGATCTAAACCTCAAAGGATCTACCTTGTAGAAGTCGTGGTGAATACCATCGATATGAATCACAGGAACTTGATCACTATAAAGTTTGACTAACTCAGAATCTTTATCAATATCAATAACTTCGATCTCAAAGTTAAGTTCTTTGCGCAAGGATTCAAGAACGTTTTCTGCATCATCGCAGAGATGGCATCCATGGCGAGAGTAAATAGTTATCGTTGTCATTTCTTCTTCTCAGGAAAGATGCGAGCAGTTAACTCTTCGGCCAGTAATGTGACATCACCTTTTGCGCGATGAAGAGATTCCTCTGCGCTCTTAAGTACTGTTTCAACGCTTGTCTTTGTCACATTTCCAACCAACGGACCATATGTTCTTGAGAAAAGCATGTGAGCCAATGAGCCAACTGCTGCCGCGAAATCTGCGCGAGCTTCATCCAGGGTTACTTCTTTTCCTGCGCCGGAGATCGTAAATTCAGTCAGCGGTGCTTTCTCGCTGCGAATTCGGTCGTAGATGTTCTGACCATCTAACTTCTGCGATGCATTTGATTCCGATGCCATGTTGACATTCTTGCAGCCTGATAGGTTAAGCGCCATGCGAGCAGGCACCTTCCGAACCCCACACCTTCGGGCAGTGCTTCCAGTGGTCCCGCTTCTCTTAGCCCTCCTTGCAACCCTTACACCTTCGGCATCAGCGCAATCTCTCTATAGATATGCACCTGCAACTCAGTGGGGTTATATCTATGCAGGGCCTGCAGCTAATTCCGCTTCAGAGGCAACACCGAAGAGTGCCAACCTTGAGAAGCAGTCGACAATCGATGTTAATTACATTAATTTCCCAGATTGGGCGAAGAAAGAGCTACAACTTGCGGTAGATATTTGGGCCGCTCACTTTCAATCAAAGGTTGCGATCACAATTGATGCGACATGGAGTTCATCGCAATCTGTTGCGGTGCTAGGTAGCGCGCGTCCAGGCGGATACTTCGCGGGATTTTCGGGAGCTCCCGATTCAAGTCTCTGGTATACATCGGGTCTTGCTAATGCACTTGCTGGAAAAGATTTAGATGTCAGAAACGCTGAAATGCTTATTAGTGTCAACTCAAGAGCATCTTGGAACCGCAGAGGTGATGGTGCACCCACCACTCGCGAATATGATCTTAAGTCGGTATTTATCCATGAAATCGGACATGGACTTGGATTCTTATCCAATGACTCGTACGACTCTTATCTTGGATTCGGTTCAATTGAACAGCCGACTCCATTTGATGCCTATGCACAGACTTCAGATGGAAGACGTTTAGCTGATTTACCATCACCATCACTTGAACTAGGTAAAGCACTTCGGTCGAGCCTTGTCTGGTCCGGCCCACAAGGTATTGCAGCTAACGGCGGCATAAAACCAATTCTCTATACACCGAGCACATATGAAGATGGCTCTTCCATAAGTCACTTAGATGAGAAAACGTATGCAGATAATGCACTCGACCGAGTGATGACGCCAAATCTTGAAGCGGGTGAAGTCTTTGCCGGTCCTGGACCACTTCTCTTGGCGATGATGGCAGATATGCGCGCAAAACCTCCTGTAGGTATCGCAGCAGAATTACCTACATCTGTACGTAATGCAGAAGCTGTAATTGCAGATAGCGCAGCTATTGTGAAGTGGGATCCCCCAACTAATTTACGCACCTCTCAAGTCACTGCCTACACTGTAAAGAATCTTAAAACTGGCGGTGAGAAAAGCAGTACAACGAGCCCCGTTGTTATGGGTGGACTTAAAAATGGAACTGCCTATACCTTCTCTATTACCGCCAATAACTCACTTGGATCATCAACTGCCATTGTGACTGAGCCGGTATCGCCACAGGCGGCGTGGAAATCAACAATTATCGATCCCAATGTTGAGCCGGCACATATTTCAACAGCTACCTGGAATAAGAAGCCTGTCATTGTCTACTCCAATGGAGTAACTGGTGTTCTCAAGATGTCTATCTGGAATGGTCTCACTTGGCGCAAAACAACAATCGATGGTGCAGGCGGCACAAATCGTACAACGTATGAAATTACTAGCCCTATCTCGCTCTGTCTCAGCGGAACAGGTACAACTCAACAACTTCATATGTTTTACGCAGAT
>CANESA010000116.1 GCA_947440735.1 Candidatus Nanopelagicaceae bacterium | reverse complement strand
CTTCTTAAGAGTTGGTAGAGCAGTACCCTTTTCTTATGACGTTAGATCCAGAGTGCATCTTCTGCAAGATTATTGAAGGTCAGATTCCTGCTGAGATCATCTATCGCAATGACAATGTCCTCGCCTTTAACGATCTCAATCCGCAAGCACCCACACATATTCTGATTATTCCTACCTTGCATGCAGAAAATGCTGCAGCAGTTGCTGCGATCTCTCCGACGATCATTGCAGCGATGCATCGGGCTGCAGATGAGATTGCGACAGAAAAGGGCCTGACTGGCTATCGAACAGTCTTTAACACGGGGGCAGATGCCGGCCAGAGCGTCTTTCACGCTCACCTTCATCTTCTTGGTGGGCGTGTACTGGCTTGGCCTCCGGGCTAGCACTAGATTTACCCACATATGGAGCGCACTCTGATCACCGTCCCACCTGCCATACCCATGGTTGCACTCGTCGGAGCTGGCGATAGCAATATCAATATTATTGAAGCAGCATTTCCTTCTGTTGCCATGACTGTCCGCGGTAACGAAATCACTCTGCGTGGCCCTCACATTGATTGCCTTGCACTTGAAAAATTATTTGCAGAGATGATGGTTGTCATTCGATCAGGGCAAGCGTTAACAACAGATGCGGTTAAGCGCAGCATCGATATGTTGGCTGCGGATCCGATTGAACATCCTGCCGAAGTTCTCTCACTTAATATCGTAAGCAATCGCGGTCGCACCATCAGACCAAAGACTGCCAACCAGAAACATTATGTCGATGCGATCGATGAGAACACAATCACCTTTGGTATCGGCCCAGCTGGTACAGGTAAGACCTACCTTGCGATGGCAAAAGCTGTTGCAGCACTGCAAGCAAAGAAAGTTAACCGAGTTATCTTGACTCGCCCTGCAGTTGAAGCTGGCGAAAAGTTAGGTTTCTTGCCTGGCACACTGACAGAGAAGATTGATCCATATCTTCGCCCGCTCTTTGATGCGCTCCATGACATGATCGACCCAGATTCGATTCCGCGTTTAATGCAAAGTGGCGTGATTGAAGTTGCCCCTCTTGCCTTTATGCGTGGTCGCACGCTCAACGATTCATTTATCATCTTGGATGAAGCGCAGAACACCACACCTGAACAGATGAAGATGTTCCTTACGCGTCTAGGTTTTGGATCAAAGATGGTGATTACTGGCGATGTAACCCAGGTAGATCTTCCTAATGGAAGTAAATCTGGCCTTCGCATTATTCGCGATATTTTGGGAACACTTGATGACATCTCATTTATTGAGCTCACCGCAGATGATGTTGTTCGCCATCGCCTCATTGGCGATATCGTCAAGGCCTACGATGCCTTTGATGCCGCTATTCAAGTCCCACGAAATATTCGAAACAGCTGATACATACATGACGATTGAATCTAACAATCGCTCAGGAGAACTCGTTCCAAGCGATGAAGTCACTTCACTTATCCAATATTCATTGGGAGAACTCGAATTGAATGCCGACTGCGAAGTCAGTCTCACCTTTGTCGATGAAGCCGAGATGACTGAGTTACACATTAAATGGATGGATGAGCCAGGACCTACTGATGTACTTTCATTTCCGATGGATATGCCAGAAAGTGCGGGAGAGGCAGCAACGTTGGGCGATATCGTGATCTGCCCATCCGTTGCAGCGCAACAAGCAGCGAGTGCGGGTCATTCGGTCAATCATGAGATCTTCATTTTGGCAGCACACGGTTTATTGCATATTCTTGGTTATGACCACGCCAACTCGGCAGATGAAAAAGTAATGTTTGCACTTCAAGAAAAATTAGTGAAGGAATGGGGAGAGTCCTAGTGGACCTTGTCTCGGTCATAACGATCGTTGCTCTTATTGGATTTGCAGGCTTTCTTGCTGCCTCTGAATCGGCGTTGACATCTATCTCTCGCGTACTGATTGAAGAGCTTGAGTCAAAGCGTGGGGGACATCTACTTAAGAAGTACTCTTCCCATCCTTCACGATTCCTTAACGTTATCTTGCTTGTACGTAAGGTCTGCGAATTCACAGCTACCGTACTCATTCTTCGCTTACTGCAACAGGCTTACACAACTGGGTATGCATACCTCTACACAGTCATCATCATGGTTGTTATCTCGTACGTTGTGATCGGTGTTGGTCCTCGCACACTAGGTCGCCAAAATCCACATCGCTGGGCTCGCGCCGGCATCGTTGTCTCTGCATTTTTAGCTGTGATCCTTGGACCAGTGACCACACTACTTATCGCTATCGGTAACGCCATCACTCCGGGCAAAGGATTTAGATCAGGGCCATTTACCAACGAAGCCGAGCTTCGCGATCTTGTAGATCAGGCACACGAGCGTGGTCTTGTGGAGTCAGATGAGCACGAGATGATCCACTCAGTATTTGAACTCGGTGACACATTAGTCCGCGAGTTAATGGTTCACCGCACCGATATGGTCTGGATCGAAGGAGATAAGACCCTCCGTCAAGCTCTCTCGTTAGCACTTCGCTCCGGATATTCTCGAGTTCCGGTTGCGGGGGAGAACCTCGATAACATCATTGGAATTGCATACGTTAAAGATTTAGCAAAGCGCGCACTCGATCACCACGAAGCAGAGACTACTGAAAATGTGGGCATTCACATGCGTCCTGCAGTCTTTGTTCCAGAGATCAAGATCGCTGCAGAGCTTCTCAAAGAGATGCAGCGCGATCAGATCCACCTAGCGATTGTCGTTGATGAGTACGGCGGCACCGCTGGCATTATTACCATCGAGGACATTATTGAAGAGATCGTTGGCGAAATTGCCGACGAATTCGATGAAGGTGTAGATGCATTTACCTGGATTGGCGATGATAAGGCGCGCGCAAAAGCGACCTTGCACATTGAAGATTTAGCTGATGAACTCAAGATCGATTTTGATGAAGCAGATTCAGAAGATGTCGACACTATCGGTGGCTTGATGGCACAGAAGCTTGGTCGTGTTCCGATTGCAGGATCTACGATCACACTCAAGGGTTGGAAGATCACATCAGAGCGCCCGGTTGGTCGACGTCGCAGAATTAGCTCAGTTATTATCGAGCGCAGTGAAGAGATTGAGAATAATGAATAGCTTTGAAAATCCTGAAGATCAAAAACTTGCAATACTTGCATCATCAACTCTCAAGCGCACAGGTGCAACACAGGCTGCGGCTCTTCGTGATTCAACAGGTCGCACATATGTTGCAATTGCAGTTACATCGCCATCACTTACCCTCGATGCGATCCAAGCAGTATTTACCGTTGCGATGGCAT
>CANESA010000115.1 GCA_947440735.1 Candidatus Nanopelagicaceae bacterium | reverse complement strand
TTTTGTTTTCACGGTCTTGATTTCAGACTCCAGTTCAGCAATTCGATCCTGGCCACCATGTAAATCGGCAATCATCTCTTTCGCACTCTTTACGCGAATAGCGATCTCCGCCATTTCGTCATCAACGCTTCCAGCACCACCCCATTTCTTTACAAAGGTGATTAACGCCGCTTTCCTCTCCTGCAGAAAATCTAAGCGAGATGGATCGGCTTCGAGTGAAGCAAGATATGAGACCAGGGCTGCATGGGCATCATCTACAAGGAAGAAACTTTCAGCCACATTCGTTGCTATCTCGTCAAGTGCTTGATCTTTTCCCTTGGCTGCCTCTAGGAATTTACGGGCTTGGCCTAAAATAGTAAGTACACCAGACTCTTCTTCACCGATCGCTGAACTCGCACCAGCTGCGGCAATGCGAAGATCTTCAACACTGGCGAGCTTCCTGATCTCATCATCAACGGCTGCGAACTCGTTACGAGTCGGCTTGAGCGTGCTCCATTGTTTTGCGAGTAATTCCAGGTCTGCAATTTGTGAATCTCGCGCAGATGCGTTGGTCACTAAAGCCTTGAGCTTTACCTTCATCTCGTTATAGGTGTTAAAAATTTCTACATAATCACTGAGAGTCAATTGCAGATCGCTTCCAGCAAAGAGATCCAAAAGTTCTCGTTGCCTGACACTCTTCACGATCTGCGTATTTGCGGATTGTCCGTGTATGGCGATTAGCGGCTCAGTGATCTCACCGAGAGTCGACGCGTTAACAGTTGCTCCCGAAGCCGTGGCTTTGCTCTTGCCATCACTTGAAACAGAGCGAGTAAGAATCAAAGATCCGTCTTCCACCAACCCGCCTAGATCTTCAATCTGAGCCGACAGGGAAGCTGGAATCGAAAAGGTTGCAGAGGTAAGAAGACGCTCTGAACCATGGCGAACAAGAGAACTATCTGACTTAGCTCCAAGCAAAAGTGAAAGCGCAGTAAGAATCATTGTCTTTCCGGCGCCAGTTTCCCCGGTGAGGACGTTAAGTCCTTTACTTAACTCAAGGGAACTCGTATCAATAATTCCGAGATTACGTATTGAAATCTCTTCTAGATAAGAGCGATCACTCACCGCGCCAGCCCTCTACGGGTAATTTGAATTTAGCTACAAGGCGATCAGTGAAGAGAGTTGGTTGCACATGTGCGAGCAAAATATCTGATTCATCGCCTGTAATCGTGACACGATCTCCCTCGACGAGCGCGAATTCGCGAAGGGCATCAGCTGAGAGCATCGCCGCCGATGATTCAATCTCAACAACAATCTCTGATTGATGCGAAATCACCATGGGACGTGCGAAGAGTGCGTGTGCACTAATTGGAAGCAAGACCACTGCATCGAGGTTCGGCCATAACACCGGCCCACCCGCAGAAAATGCGTAGGCAGTTGATCCTGTTGGCGTCGCTGCAATAAGACCATCACAACCCCAGCGAGATAGAGGCCTGCGATCAACCTGCACTAAAAGCTCAACCATCGTGCTCTCGGTTCGTTCGATGGTCACTTCATTAAGCGACCAACCCGAGGAGACCTGTTTCCCATTTCGCTCTACTGAATATGCAAGGACCATCCGTGGATCCGTTGAATAACTCTTCGAAATAACGCTTTCCGCAACTGTCTCTAATGAAAGTTTCTCAACCTCTGCCATGAAACCAACATGACCAAGATTTACACCAAGAAGTGGAATCTTACGAAGGCGAGAAATCTCCGCACCGCGCAGAATGGTTCCATCTCCACCAAGAACAATAACTATCTCTGCTTCGGGAAGTTGCTCTACCGATACTGTCTGCACTCCAGAAATTGTCACGGCAGATGATGTAAATAGCTCGAATGAGCCCTTCGCCAATAAGGTCGCAAGAGTCGTTGCAGCCTTCACCGCTTCAGGGCGAGTCGCATTGATAACAAGTATTGCTTTACGTGTACTCATCAGGCAGGTCCCATCTCGATGGCACGATCAAGTGCGCTCTCATCTATAGCGGGTGCACCTCTGCGAAGCCACAAGAAGTATTCAACATTTCCAGCAGGTCCCGGTAGTGGGCTTGCCGCGATTCCCATAGTTCCTAGCCCAACATCGTATGCAGATTGAGCTACATCGAGAACTGCGGAACGTCGAAGCGCAGGATCACGAACAACACCACCGGCTCCTAAACGCTCACGCCCAACCTCAAATTGCGGCTTCACCATAAGTAGAAAATCAGCAGATGGCTTGGAGACTGCAGCTAGCGCAGGAAGAACAAGTGAGAGTGAGATAAAGGAAAGATCAGCGACAACGATCTCGACATCTTCTCCGACCATATCCCCTGTTAAATGGCGAATATTGGTGCGATCGAGAATGACGACGCGCTCGTCTTGCCTCAGCTCCCATGCGAGTTGTCCATAACCAACATCGACGGCGATTACTTTCTTCGCGCCTTGACGAAGGAGAACGTCAGTAAATCCTCCAGTGGACGCGCCCGCATCAAGACAGACCTTGCCTTCGACTGCAACATCAGAGAAGGCCTCGAGGGCTCCTGCTAATTTATGGCCGCCTCGTGAAACAAAATCATCACGTTTTCCGGCCAGAACAATTGATGTCTCGGCATCCACCTGTGTGGCAGGTTTTGTCGCTGGGATTCCATTAACAAGCACAGAACGAGATTCGATTAAATCGGCAGCCTGTTCGCGAGAACGCGCCAACTCACGCCGCACCAACTCTGCATCTAGTCGCGTCTTCATCTCTTCACTCGCACTCTCTTAGGCCCTAGAGACCATCGATAGTTGAGAGAGCCTCCTGTAACTTCCCATGGAGCGCTTCGAAACGAGCTGAATGTTCGCTCAAATCGCTCGCATCGATCTCGCTGAGCTCTGCCTTCACATCATCGACAAGGGTCACTTCGACAGAAGATGTACGTTGCTCTTGCGCACCGTTATTGTCAAAACTCACTTCTTTGCTCCACTCTTCTTCTTCGCTGGTGCAGCTTTCTTCTTCTTCGCTGGTGCAGCTTTCTTCGCAGCTTTCTTCTTCTTCTTGACAGGGGCTATCTCATCAACACGAGCGAGTAGTTGATCGAACTCTTCACGCTTGACGAAACCCATCTTAAGGACGGTCGCCTCAACCTCATCGTGAATCTTCGCCTTAAGAGAGTCTGCGCTCTCGCGAGCCCACGCGTTGAGAGCAGTAGCAACTTCTTGCGGAGTCTTCTCTCCATCGGAGAGTTTGGTGAGATAAGTTTTTAGTGAAGAGAAGAGATCGTTGGACATTGTGTCTGCCTTTCATTGAAAGCACCCTGGAGAT
>CANESA010000114.1 GCA_947440735.1 Candidatus Nanopelagicaceae bacterium | reverse complement strand
CTCAGTGTAATTCTGAGACCGACGGTTAAAGTCCGGATGATAGATAACTTCTACGTAGCGTTCTGCCATGTCTTTTTGACATAGGGCACGAGCGTCTACGAGTTATTGCATACCCCGATCTCTTGCTACATAAAAAGAGTCGAAGGGGATGGTGCTAGAGCAATGAATGTAAACGAACTCATGCAACGTGCGCTTTCGCTATCCGAAAATGGTTATGGAAAGACTTATCCAAACCCAATTGTTGGCGCAGTAATAACAGATGCTGCCGGCACAATCATCGGCGAAGGCTTTCATCAGCGTCAGGCATCACCCGATCACGCCGAGATTGTTGCTATTAAAAGTGCTCAACAATCTCTTAAGGGTGCAACGATCTATATAACCCTTGAACCCTGCAACCACACTGGCAGTACGCCGCCGTGCACCGAAGCAATCATCGACGCTGAATTTGCGCGCGTTGTTATTTCGATGAGAGATCCACATGAAGTGGCAAGTGGCGGAGTTGAAAGACTTCGCGCTGCTGGAATCGATGTTGATCTGGATGTACTTGGCAAAGACGTTCAATTTTCAAACCGTAGCTGGCTCCATAAAATTCATACAGGTCGCCCTCGGATGATCTGGAAGGTTGCAGTTTCAGCAGATGGAAAGATTGCTGTGGGGGATGGATCACCGACATGGATTTCTTCAGAAGAATCTCGCGCTGACGTTCAAATTGTAAGAGGGCAGTCTGATGCCATTCTTATCGGCACCGGAACAGCGCTAGCTGATAATCCGCATCTGATTCCTCGTAACGCTAGCGTTGGAAAAAATCCAGATCGAGTTGTTGTGGGGATGCGTGATATTCCCTCGACGCATAATCTCAATGACTCGAGTGCACTCACACACTTTATTAAGAGTCAGAATCTAGATGAGATAGTTTCAGAGGTATCTGCGCACGGATACAACCAAGTTCTCCTTGAGTGTGGTCCAACACTTGGAAACGCACTTCTCAAAGCAGGATTTATCGATGAACTGATCATCTATCGCACAGCTCAATCCTTAGGCACTGAAGGCATGCAACTTTTTGAAGATGAGAGCGCACTTCTAGCCAGTGCTGAATTGATAAGTCAGATTGCTATCGGTCCCGATACAAAGTCACACTATTTCATTACAAAGAGAGGTGGCTAAGATGTTTACAGGACTTGTCACTGAAGTGGGAACTATTGCATCCATTACCTTGGGTACAGATAGTGCAATTCTTGTGATTAACGCACCAGAGACTGTTGCGGGAATTTCGTTGGGAGATTCAATTGCAGTTAATGGTGTCTGCCTCACCGCTACTGCCGTGAGCGATCAGACTTTTACTGCAGATGTAATGATTCAAACTCTTTCATTAACTTCTCTTGGCTCATATAAAGAAGGCGATCGAGTAAACCTGGAGCTAGCAGCAACCCTGTCTCATCGCATGGGTGGACATATGGTGCAGGGCCATGTTGATGGTGTTGCGCAAGTGATATCAATAATTGATGGAGAAAAGTGGCAAGAGTTTACGGTGAAGATACATAGTTCTTTGATGAAGTACATCGTCGCTCAAGGTTCAATCTGTATCGAAGGCGTCTCACTGACAGTGGGTCAGATCAGTGATGAGAGCAATGAAGTAATAGTCTGGCTGATCCCAGCAACGCTAGAGAAGACAAATCTTTCAACCAAGAAGATCGGTGATCCTCTCAATATTGAGGTAGATGTGTTGGCTAAATATGTGGAAAGGCTTTTGGAGAAGCGATGACCACACCAATGATTTCGATTCCTGAAGCACTCACCCGTTACGCAAACGGTGAATTTCTCATCGTTGTAGATGATCTCGATCGCGAAAACGAAGGAGACTTGATTCTGCTTGCAACGCAGGCGACTCCTGAAAAAGTTGCTTTCATGGTCACTCACACAACGGGAATTCTCTGTGTTGCCCTCACTAAATCACGAGCTCGAGAACTCAATCTTCCGCTCATGGTTGAAAATAATGAAGATCAACGTCGCACGGCATTTACTGTCGCCGTTGACTTCGCACCAGGAATCACCACAGGAGTGAGTGCCGTTGAGCGAGCCAGGACAATTCGCGCACTTGGTGAGTCATCAACTTCACCTAAAGATTTAATTCGACCTGGCCATGTCTATCCACTGATAGCTCACGATCACGTATTACTTGGACGACAGGGGCATACAGAGGCAGGAGTCGCTCTCTCTCAACTAAGCAACAGCTCCGAACAGGCTTTGTTATCAGAGATTGTTGCCGAAGATGGTTCGATGGCACGCGGTGAAACTCTAAAGACTTTTGCAGCAAAATATGAAATTCCGATTATTGCGATTGCAGATTTGGCTAAGTATTACGAAGTGAATTTCACAGCTGTCAAAAGTCCAACGCTCAAGCTTGAGTGGGCAGACCTTCCCATCGATAACAAGATGTGGAAAATCGCAACATACCCAGCGCTACGTCAGCGTGATCACGCCATTATCGCTTTCAATCCGCAGATCACAACTGAACCTACGTACCTTCGCATTCACTCTGAATGCTTTACCGGAGATGTCCTTAGATCACAAAGATGTGATTGTGGCGAACAGCTCAATGCTGCGATGGATCTCATCGTAGAAAAAGGATCTGGATACATCATCTACTTAAGGAATCATGAAGGTCGTGGAATTGGTTTAGCTGAGAAAATTAAGGCCTACCAGTTGCAAGATCGTGGGTTAGATACTGTCGAGGCGAATATTGCTCTTGGCCATCAGGTTGATGCACGCGAATGGAGCGATGCGGTTGAAATTCTCGCAGAGCTAGGAATAAAGAGCGTTGTTCTGATGACAAATAACCCAGAGAAGATTCAGGCACTTAGTGATGCAGGAATCAAATCCACAGTTCTTTCGTTACCGATTGCAGCAAATGAGTTCAATAAGAAGTATCTAGATACAAAAGCAACAAAACTCGGACATATAAGAGTAGGAGAATAAAATGTCAGGAAATGCACCAGAGATTGTCCTTCCACAATTGCCACATGCTCGCGTGGCGATTATCTCTTCAAGTTGGCATCTAGATATTTGTAATGACCTCATCGCAGGTGCGCAACGTGCGCTAAAGGCTGCATCGGTGAGCAATGTAGAAGTTATCTATGTTCCAGGTTCATTTGAGATTCCGCTGGCTGCACAACTTGCCTTTGAAAAGGGTTTTAGCGCTGTAGTTGCAGTGGGGCTAGTCCTAGAGGGCGAAACACCTCACTTTGATTATGTCTGCCAAGGTGTCACACAAGGTGTGATGGATGTTTCCCTAAAGTTCAGCTCACCTATT
>CANESA010000113.1 GCA_947440735.1 Candidatus Nanopelagicaceae bacterium | reverse complement strand
GATGGGTACTTGTATTACCATCGAAGACGTTCTGTCCGTCATGGGCGATCAGGAGCGTATCTGTAGGGGTTTTAGGGGCCCAGTAATCGACGATGCGATCGCCAAAACTAACGCGAGAGACTTCACCCGGGATGCCGCGAACTTGGAACTGCTTAATTGCCTTCATAGTGATTAAATCATGCCATGAGTACGCCCAAGCGCAACATCGTCTGGTTTCGGCGCGACCTCCGAATCGGTGATCATCCAGCACTCAATGCTGCGATTGAATCGAGCGATGAAGTTGTACCCGTTTTTATCTTAGATAAATCTCAGATAGATGAAGCTGGTGCAAAGTTACTTGCATATATGGGCCAATCCCTGCGTGCACTTGATGAATCACTGGGTAATCGCCTACACATTATTGAAGGCGATCAATTCGAAGTTCTCACCGATCTGATGGAGCTCTATGGTGCAACCGAAGTCCATATCTCAGATGAATACGAACGCTACGGTGCTGCCCGCGATGCTCGCGTTGAAGGGGCGGGTATAAAACTCATTCGCACCGGAAGTCCATATGCTGTTGCACCTGGCCGCGTACGTAAGCCAAGTGATGACACTCCCTACCGCGTCTACACACCTTTTTATCGTGCGTGGTGTGTGCATGGGTGGCGATCACCGGCAAAGACTCCACAGAAAATTAACGCACCAGTTCCACCAGATAAGTACCGCGCCTTTCCAGATTTTCCGATGCCTGCAGGTGTTGAAGTAATCGAAGCTGGTGAAACTGCCGCACTGAAGAGATTTAAAGAGTTCTCCAAAAAAGCCCTCGATAACTATGACGAGGCACGCAACCTGGCCGGTATTGATGGAACATCAAAGATGAGTACCTATCTTAAGTTCGGTGAGATCCACCCACGCACTCTTCTTGCAGGACTAGGTGATAGCAAGGCTCATGACACATTTAGAAAAGAGATTGCCTGGCGTGAGTTTTACGCAGATGTTCTCTTTAACAACCCACATACAGATACGGATTACTATGCACCGCAATTTAAAGCGATGCGCTATGACAAGCCTGGCAAGCAATTTAGGGCGTGGTGTGAAGGTAAGACTGGCTATCCATTTGTGGATGCAGCGATGCGTCAGTTGATCCATGAGGGTTGGATGCATAACCGCACCCGTATGGTTGTCGCATCCTTCCTTGTCAAAGATCTGCACCTCGAGTGGCAACTAGGCGAACGATTCTTTGCAGAACATCTTGTTGATTATGACGTGGCATCCAATGCGCATGGATGGCAATGGACTGCTGGTACCGGCACTGATGCATCACCGTATTACCGAGTCTTTAACCCCATCGAACAAGGTAGACGCTTTGATGAAGAGGGCACCTATATTCGCAAATATGTTCCAGAGCTAGCCCATTTATCTGCTGCTGAAATTCATGAACCGTGGCTCTGTCTCGATGGTTACTCACACGATTATCCAGAACGCATAGTCGACCACGCACTTGAACGTCTTGAATCACTTGCTCGTCTGCAAGAGATCAAAGCGGATAAACCAGAGCAACCAACTAAGAATCAGTAATCTTGAGACTGTAAATTAAGCACGGAATTTTTCTAGTTGAGTCCTCAGGGGAGTAGCATTTCCAGATGAAGATAAAAAAGTATTCCTTTTTGGTCCTCGCATTTCTTGTCATTCAAGCGATGGGCCCGGTTAATGAAGCTAATTCTGCTCAGACAAATGTAGATAATTGTAAAATTGCAAACACAAATGGCCAAAGCGTAAATCTTGGTTTACCGCGTAGTTCCTTGCTCCTACCTTCGATGGGAACTGTGAAGGTACTGGTCGCTGGAGTTGATTTTTCTAATGCTAGGGAGGTAGGGACTCCCGTAGAGATGGTTTCTCCATTTGAACTGGCCACGGTGAGAGATTTTTTTGCTACTGCTTCGTATGGTCGATTGAATTTGGAATTCACGGTAATTAACGAAGTAGTAAAGCTTCCAATTGCAGATACATCAATCAACGAACGTGTTGTCATGGTCGAAACTGCAAGAGTTCTTCCGACGCAATACAGACTCATTGACTTTAGTGCTCTTCTGATAATCACAACAAAGAGTTCAAGTTTCACAAACGGCACTGCATCCGCAGGTGTTATGGTTTCAAATTCCACAGGTCAACTCACTAATTATTCAGTTGTTTCAGCTGTGAAGCCCAATGAAAATAGGTGGCTTTCATCTCCCTGGCGCACAGTTGCTCATGAAGTAGGCCACTTGTTGGGTTTGATGGACCTTTGGAATCGAGAAGATTCAACTGCGTGGCAGGGGCAGACGGCGGCACCATTTAGCTTGATGAACACTGGAGCGGGTTGGGGCTATGCGGGTGATTTCTTTGCCTGGGAAAAGTGGGTCTTGGGTTGGATTCCTGATACAGATGTCTATTGTTTTTCTAAAGACCCCACTGATTTAAGTGTTGATTTGGCTAGATTGGATGCACTACAAGGAATAAGGCTCGTAGTAATGCCAATAAGTTCCACAAAGGTTTTAGCCATCGAATATCGCAAGAAAAGCACTATAGATTTTGGGATAGTTAAGTCGGGAGCCTTGGTGTACACGGTAGATACAACTAAGAGGAATTTTGAACTCCCAATAAGAATTGTTCCAAGTGAAGAGGCTCTTCAACAGCCCTTTACGGAAAACCTAAAGGATTATGAAAGGTATAAAAAAGCCCCCCTGGGGAATTTCGACTCCGTGGAAATTGAAGGCTTACAAGTTGCTAATACTGGAATTGATTCGGGGAAAGGCCTGCTGTTATCAAATAAATCCAGGAGTGAAATCAAGGCGTATCTAGGAAACTTATTGCTTCAAGCTAAAGCCGAAACCGAGGCTAAAGCAGCAGCTGAACTCAAGGCTAAGCAGGATGCGGAAGCAAAGGCAGCTGCGGAGTTAAAGGCCAAGCAGGATGCTGCTGCTAAAGCTGCAGCAGTCAAGAAAACAACTATCACCTGTGTCAAAGGAAAGCTCACAAAGAAAGTGACTGCAGTAAAACCTAAGTGTCCCGTGGGCTACAAAAAGAAGTGACCGAACAACTAAGAGTTAATTGATCTCTTTACCCGATACATCGCAGCATCTGCCTTAGCTAAGAGATCTCCACCTTCGCTGCTATCAACATGACCAATACTTACACCTACTGAAATTTTCTCTCCATCAATTAAAAATGGATAGCTCACACATGCTTGTAGAGCTTGCGCAATTTCCTGAGTCGCACTCTTTGAGCCGGCCAGCAATATTCCAAATTCATCACCGCCAAGTCGTGCCAGTAGAGCACCGTCAGGTAGAACTCGAGCAAACCTAGCTGCCACTTGGATAAGAACTTGATCACCAG
>CANESA010000112.1 GCA_947440735.1 Candidatus Nanopelagicaceae bacterium | reverse complement strand
CTCCAGCAACATTTGCTACAGCAAAGACCAGGCCAACTTTCCAAAGAATTGAACCATCTAGACCAAAGACAAGAATTGCGCCCAGATTGGTGCAGAGATTAATGACCTTCGCCATCGCCGACGCTTGCAAGAAGGCAAAGCCCAAGACAGCGACCAAGATCAGAATGAGAAATGAACCGGTGCCGGGACCAATCAATCCGTCATAGAACCCGATACCGCCAGCTGCAATTGAACCAATGCGCATCTGCTTCTTTGGCGAATGCTTGAGGGATTCCACCGCACCAAGTTGTGGGCGCATCACTGTGTAGATCACCACAGCGATCAGGAGAATGACGATAATCGGCCGTAGCGCCTTTGTTGGAATTGAGGATGCTAAAAGTGCTCCACCGATAGAGCCGATGAATGCAGGCAGCGCCATAGCAATTAGTAACTTCCAATTAAATGTGATCGCTCGCCGATAAAGAAGAGTCGCAGCAGAAGTTCCAAAAACCGATGTCAGCTTGTTGGTTCCGAGTACCTCCACTGTTTCAAATTTCGGCAGCCCAATAAGTAGTGCGGGAAGCTGAATGAGTCCGCCGCCGCCAGCCATTGAATCAATGAGGCCAGCGCAGAAGGCAGCGCAGATAAGAAATATGAGTGTGGTGAGAGTGATGTCGTAAAACACGTGTGCTAAAGCGAAGCTACGAGTGTGCAGATTGAAGTGACCGCCGAAGCAAGTGCAACTTCTTGCTTATCTCCACTCTTACGAACGCGTACCTCGACATTTCCTTGTTCGAGTGACTTACCGACAACCACAATGACGGGATTGCCGATGAGCTCTGCATCTTTAAACTTTACGCCTGGGCTTGTTCCTCGACGATCATCAAGCATGACGCTTACGCCGGCCGCTTCTAGTTCTGCTGCAATTTTCTCGGCTGTGTCAAAGGGAAGATCTTCTTTACCTGTCGCAACAATGTGGACCTTCGCAGGGGCAAGCTCTGCTGGCCAGCTGAGGCCAATCTCGTCATATGTCTGCTCAGCAATTGCAGCGACTGCACGTGTGACACCGATTCCATAAGAACCCATTGTGACAACCTGAGATTTACCGTTCTGATCTAAAACTGTGAGTGAAAGTGATTCGGCATACTTGCGACCGAGTTGGAAGATATGGCCAATTTCAATTGCACGATCGATAACAACTTCTGTTGCACATTCTGGGCAGGCATCCCCTGCACGTACTTCAGCAGCTTCAACATATGCATCAGGTGTGAAATCGCGGCCATTAACAACATTGCGTGCATGTCGATCTTTCTTATTGGCACCAGTGACCCACGCACTTCCTGGCGCAACGCGAGGATCTGCATAAACAGTAATTCCAAATGCTTGTGCATTTTGTGGGCCGATATATCCCTTGACTAGTCCTGGATATTTTGCGAAATCTGCTTCTTCAAATGTACGAAGTTCATGAATACCACCACAATTTTCTTGGAATCGCTTTAGATCAACTTCACGATCACCTGGTACGAGAACAGAGATTGCCTTTCCATCTGCAATCAACATGACATTTTTAAGGGTGCTTGCTCCGGTAAATCCTCCACCAAAACGTTCATTGAGTACCTGCACCAGTGAATCGATCGTTGGGGTATTTGGTGTATCGAGCTCTTCAAGAGCTGGTGTTGTGCTGGAATCGACAGGATCAACCTTTGTCACCATCGCTTCAACGTTGGCTGCAAATCCACATGAAGGACAGAGAACATAGGTATCTTCGCCAGTGGGACATGGTGCTAAGAATTCCTCAGATTTTGAACCACCCATTGCGCCAGATACTGCCCTCACGATGTTGTACTTAAGTCCAAGGCGATCAAAGGCGTGAATGTAGGCGTCACGATGTTTTTCGTATGAAATATCAAGGCCAGCATCATCGAGATCAAATGAGTAAGAATCCTTCATCACAAACTCGCGCCCGCGGATAATTCCGCTACGTGGACGCGCTTCATCGCGGAATTTAGTTTGAATCTGATAGATCGAGAGTGGAAGATCTTTATATGAGGAGTACTCCCCCTTAACCATCAAGGTAAACATCTCTTCATGTGTTGGGCCTAAGAGATAATCTGCACCTTTACGATCTTGTAAACGGAAAAGTGATGGGCCGTACTCTTCCCACCGATTGGTTGCCTCGTAAGGCTCGCGTGGAAGGAGTGAGGGAAAGTGAACTTCTTGGAATCCAGCTTTATCCATCTCTTCGCGAATGACGCGCTCAACATTTCGGAGCGTGATCACACCCAGAGGTAGCCATGAATAGATTCCTGCACCGATTCGACGAATGTAACCGGCGCGAATTAAGAGGCGATGGCTAGCAACTTCAGCATCTGCTGGATCATCGCGCAAGGTGCGCAAGAAGAGGGTAGACATTCGCAACATGGGGCGAGCCTACCTGAGACTCTGCTGCTTATTGCGCCTTTACTGCGTAAGAACTTCAGGCTTTCCGCTTGCAACTCCTGCAGCTTCCATCTCTTCTGCAAGGCGCATTGCTTCTTCAATTAAAGTTTCAACGATCTGGGCCTCCGGTACGGTCTTGATGACCACACCCTTCACAAAGATCTGACCCTTTCCATTTCCAGATGCAACACCGAGATCTGCCTCGCGCGCTTCACCCGGACCGTTCACGACGCAACCCATGACGGCAACGCGCAGTGGAACTGTCATTCCTTCTAGACCTGCCTGTACTTTTTCTGCCAATGTGTAGACGTCAACTTGTGCACGGCCACATGAAGGACAGGAAACAATTTCGAGTTTACGTTGGCGCAGATTAAGTGATTCTAGAATAGAAATTCCGACTTTGACTTCCTCTGCTGGAGGCGCAGACATCGATACGCGGATAGTGTCGCCGATTCCTTCTGCCAACAAGATTGCAAATGCTGATGCAGATTTAATTGTTGCTTGGAAGGCAGGGCCTGCCTCTGTCACTCCGAGGTGAAGTGGGTAGTCACATTTGGATGCCAAGATTCGATATGCATTAACCATCGTGACTGGATCGTGATGCTTCACTGAAATCTTAATATTTGAAAATCCGTGCTCTTCAAAGAGTGATGCCTCCCAGAGCGCAGACTCTGCTAACGCCTCTGGGGTTGCCTTTCCATACTTTGCAAGAAGGCGTGGATCAAGAGAGCCGGCATTAACGCCGATACGGATTGGGATTCCCGCATCTCCAGCAGCTTTTGCAACTTCCTTCACCTTGTCATCGAATTGCTTAATGTTTCCTGGATTTACACGGACTGCAGCGCACCCCGCATCGATAGCCGCAAAAATATATTTTGGCTGAAAGTGAATATCTGCGATGACTGGAATCTGAGATTTCTTTGCAATTTGTGCAAGTGCATCAGCATCATCTTGGCTTGGAACTGCAACGCGAACAATCTGGCAACCAGTAGCGGT
>CANESA010000111.1 GCA_947440735.1 Candidatus Nanopelagicaceae bacterium | reverse complement strand
GGTTAGTTCCATCAAAACGATAGGTACACGGTAGCGCCTGACCATGTGCGCGCACCTGAACAAATCCGCGATGATCCCCCGGTGCAATCTCTGGACCGCACCAAATCGCGCGTTCACCCTTCATCGATGAAACTGCGAGCTCTTCGCGTGCACCAACAACAACAGTGTTTGTCACAGGTTCAATCTTTAAAACAAAACGAGGAGAACCATCGGCTGTAGGAACAGTAATTCCTAAACCTTTTCGCTGTCCGATTGTGTAGGTGTATGCACCTTTATGTTCACCGATCTGCGTACCATCTTGATCAACGATTGGACCGCTCTCACTGCCTAACCGTTCGCGTAACCAACCAGCGTTATCTCCTGATGGAACAAAGCAGATGTCATGGCTATCTGGCTTCTGTGCAACAGCTAGACCGCGGCGCTCAGCCTCAACTCGAATATCAATTTTTTCAGTATCACCAAGTGGAAAG
Source organism: Candidatus Nanopelagicaceae bacterium (assembly GCA_947440735.1). Next base: position 2,977 of record CANESA010000111.1, on the reverse strand, counting down.
AGTGCTCCGCTAATTTGATCGCGATTGAGTACAGCTAAAACATACGATTGATCTTTCAGCGGATCTACTGCGCGATGCAGAGTCTTTCCGGCATCAGTATCTCGCGTGCGTGCATAATGCCCAGTGATCACACCATCAAAACCCATCGCCTTTGCGCGATCGAGGACAGCTGCAAATTTAATTTTCTCGTTACAGCGCAAGCAAGGATTGGGAGTGCGTCCTGCCTTGTATTCACTCATAAAGTTTTCGACAACACCTGCATGAAACTCATCTGCCATATCCCAGATGTAGAACGGAATACCTATGACATCGGCAGCACGACGTGCATCATGTGAATCTTCAATGGTGCAACATCCACGCGCACCTGAGCGATACTTCTGTGGGTTAGCTGAGAGCGCAAGATGTACGCCAATAACATCATGACCTTCTTCTACCGCGCGCGCTGCAGCTACTGCAGAATCGACGCCTCCTGACATTGCTGCGATGAGCTTCATAGCGAGTTAGCCGCCTTTGCCATCGCAACAACTTCTGGAATCACACTCAGAGCGTATTCAATGTCACCGACAGTCGTTGTAGCCCCTAGTGAGAAACGCAGTGATGAGGTCGCACCAATCTCATCGTGGCCCATCGCCATCAACACATGGCTTGGGCGATGCACACCTGCCGTGCAGGCAGCCCCTGTCGAACAGGAAACTTCTTTGCCATCCATAAGTAAGAGTAAGAAATCTGCCTGTGTGCCAGGGAAGGTGATGTTAGAAATTCCAGGAAGACGACCTGCGCCAGTGCCATTGATCTGTGCATCAGGTACAACTTCTGCAATGCCTGATTCAAACTTCTCGCGAAGGCTTGACACTGTGACTGCGTTGTAAATGCTTTCTGTCACTGCAGTTGCAAATGCAACGATCGAAGGTGCATTCAGTGTGCCGCTACGAATCTCTCGCTCTTGTCCCCCGCCGTGAAGCAACGCTGGCATTTCAAAAGCGCGACGCAAGATCAGTGCACCGATTCCAAGTGGACCACCGATTTTGTGGGCGCTAATCGTCATAGCAAAGAGACCTAATTGTGAATAGCTCAGTGGCACCTTCATAAAGCTCTGCACCGCATCTGAGTGAACTGGAATATCGCCAGCAATTTCAACGACGCGATCGATCGGTTGAATCACACCGGTCTCGTTATTTGCAGCCATCACAGAGATCAGCGCAATCTCAGCACCTCGTGTTGTGACAAGGTGAGCCAGAAAGTCGCAATCGATCACACCATCTGATGTGACAGGAACTTCAATGAGCTCTGCACCTTCGTGTTCAACCAACCAGTGAGCAGGGTCAAGGACTGCATGATGTTCGATGGCGCTGACCACAATGAGATTTTTATCTGGTGCTGCCCAGAACAGACCTTTGATCGCAGCATTATTTGCCTCTGTTCCAGAGCCGGTGAAAATTACTTCACTCGGTTGGCAACCAAGGGCTGCTGCAATTACTTCACGTGCCTCTTCCACATCTTTGCGCGTCGAACGACCATCGGTGTGAAGGCTTGAGGGATTACCAATCTTGCGAAGAGATCGTTGCATCGCATCGATGGCAGGCTCAATCATCGGCGTTGTCGCCGCATGATCAAGGTAGATACTCATGGCCTAAGTCTAGGCCAGAGCGCTCAGTATTACTTTTGTGCTGAAACTGCCGTTGTTGCCTGAGGCAGAACGGCGAAGAGATCTCCCACTACGCCGAAGTCACAAATTTCAAAGAGCGGTGCTTCTGGATCTTTATTGACCACAACGATTGTCTTAGAAGTTTGCATACCTGCACGGTGTTGGATCGCACCAGAGATTCCACATGCGACATAGAGCTGTGGGCTCACTGACTTTCCGGTCTGGCCCACCTGATGTGAATGCGGATACCAACCGGCATCAGTTGCTGCGCGTGATGCGCCGACTGCTGCACCAAGTATGTCTGCAAAAGATTCAACCGCTGCAAAGTCACCATTTGTTCCACGACCGCCTGAAACAACAACGGATGCTTCAGTAAGTTCTGGGCGTCCACCTTTAACGGGAGGTTGTGAAGATGAGATTGAAGATTTCTTTGAAGCATCTGAAATAGTTACTGCGACGGTTTCACTTGGCGCACTAGATGCGGTGAGATCTGCCTCAACTGAGTTTGGACGTAGCGTGATGACAGCAGTTCCGTGAGTAACGGTTGAATGCACCGTTGTGGAACCACCGAAGACAAGCTGGGTAGCAACTTTATCGGCTGCAACATCTACAGCATCTGTAATGATTCCTGATTCAAGTGCGATAGCAACGCGGGCTGCAACTTCCTTACCGAATGCGTGAGAGGCAACAAGGACAACCTCGGCACCCTTTGCCTTTGCAACCTGTGCAAGCGCGTCGGCTGCAGCTGCAACGCCATGCTTTGCGACATCATCTGATTCAACAATTGCAATCGATGAGATAGGACCTTGTATCAGAGTTGCAGCCATTGCTGCGCCTTTTCCAGCAGGTGCTAATACAACGGCGCATACTGAGCCCATACGTGCACCCACTGTTGCAAGCTCTGCAGTGGTCTTTGTTGCGGCTTCTCCTTGGAAGTCGGCGAGAATAATTACAGTGCTCATATCAACTTCTTCTCTGCCAGGAATGTTGCGAGCGCATTTCCGCCATCGCCACTATCGGTAACAACAACGCCAGCACTTCGCGCAGGACGTGGTGCAAAATCTTTTACCTCAGACCATGCGCTAGCAACGCTGACGCCGACTGTTGCAAGGTCACGAGTTTCGATCGTCTTCTTCTTTGCAGCCATGATTCCCTTAAATGATGGATAACGTGGCTCGTTAATCTTTTCAACAACGCTAATGACTGCAGGAAATGATGCGCTGATCTCATCTACGCCAGCTTCAGTCACACGAGTAATCGCAACGGTAGATGCACCGGGATTTACCTCAACCTTGCTAGCAAATGTCATCTGCGCCCATCCCAAACGCGCTG
>CANESA010000110.1 GCA_947440735.1 Candidatus Nanopelagicaceae bacterium | reverse complement strand
GATGATCAGGGTTCTAAATTCGATGGCGATGGAAACATGGTCGATTGGTGGGTCGATATCGATCGCACCGAATTCGAAAAGCGGGCTAATGTTTTAATCGCTCAGTACAACGAGCTCGTACCAGAGGGCACTCCTGATATCACCGTCAACGGCGCACTTACCGTGGGCGAAAATATTGGTGACCTCGGCGGACTTTCTATTGCACTCAAGGCGTATGAGATCGCACTCGATGGAAAAGATTCACCGATGATCGATGGAATGAATGGGTACCAACGACTATTCCTTGCCTGGGCACAGGCCTGGCGTGGAAAAGTGCGCCCCGAAGAGATGCGCCGTCGCGTAGCAACTGATCCACACTCCCCTGCTGAATTTCGTTGCAACCAAATCGTTCGCAATATTCCAGCCTTCTATACAACCTTCGGCGTTACCAAAGATGATGCCCTCTGGTTAGATGAGGATCAACGCGTTGCCATCTGGTAACGGCTTTACCTTTGAGATTTCACATGCGCCAGAAAAATCTCTGGCACGTGCCGGAACAATCTCAACGCCTCATGGAGATATCGCAACACCAGCCTTTATTCCGGTAGGAACAAAGGCAACAGTCAAGGCGGTCTTACCTGAGACGATGAAAGAGCTCGGCGCACAAGCTCTACTTTCCAACGCCTATCACTTGTATTTACAGCCAGGTTCAGATGTTCTCGATGAGGCCGGCGGGCTAGCCCGCTTTATGAATTGGCCAGGGCCGACCTTTACCGATAGCGGCGGCTTTCAAGTTCTCTCACTTGGGGTCGGATTTAAGAAAGTCTTGGCGATGGATGCCCAGACCTTTCGATCTGATGATGTCATCGCTGGAAATAAAGAACGCCTTGCCCATGTCGATGATGAGGGTGTGACCTTTAAATCCCATATCGATGGCAGCATGCACCGCTTTACCCCCGAGATTTCGATGCAGGTACAACATCAGATCGGTGCCGACATCATCTTCGCCTTCGATGAGTGCACGACTCTGCATAACACCCGTAAATATCAGGAGAAGGCGTTAGAGCGCACACGAGCCTGGGGTATTCGTTGCCTTGATGAGCACCAGAAATTGACTCTAGAACGCTCTCAGAAGCCATATCAAGCCCTTTATGGGGTAATTCAAGGCGCACAGTACGAAGATCTTCGTAAGAAGGCAGCAACGGATATGGCAGCGCTGCGTTCAACCGATCCTGATTCACCGATTGGCTTTGATGGTTTTGGTTTGGGTGGAGCACTCGATAAGAAAACGTTGGGAACAATCCTTACCTGGATGAATGAGATCTTGCCGGCCGAAAAGCCCCGCCACTTACTGGGAATCGGGGCCCCCGAAGACCTCTTCGTCGGGGTCGAAAATGGCATCGATACCTTTGACTGTGTCTTGGCATCTCGTATTGCTCGCACCTCTGCCGTCTACACAATGGTTGGGCGAAATAATTTATCCAATGCGATCAACCGCCGCGCCTTTGAACCGATCGATGATGAGTGCGATTGCTACACCTGTGCCCATTACACCAAGGCATATCTGCACCACGTCTTCCGCGGCAAAGAGATGATCGCTGCAACCCTTGCAACCATCCATAACGAGCGATTTATTGTGCGCCTTGTAGATCAGATGCGAGCAGCCCTGGTGTCAGGAGATTACTTTGAGTTTAAGGCAGATTTCATGGGTCGCTACAAACACTTATCGGGTCAAGCCAGAGATTAGTTCTCGTTACTTAGCTGACAGAATTACTTAGCAGCAAGGCGAGCTTCGCGGCGAATACGCTGCTCAGCAGGATCTGGAACTGGAACGGCAGCAATCAAGCGACGTGTGTAATCACTCTTTGGATGCTGCAAGATCTGATCGCGATCGCCTACTTCGACGAGTTCACCATTCTGCATCACTGCAATACGGTGAGCCAAGATATCTACGACAGCTAAATCGTGCGAAATGAAGAGACATGCAAAGTGAAGCTTGCCCTGTAGCTCTTGTAGAAGATCAAGGAAGCGCGCCTGAACAGATACATCAAGGGCCGAAGTTGGTTCATCTGCAATGAGAAGATCTGGTGTCAGCGCAAGTGCACGAGCGATACCAACGCGCTGACGCTGTCCACCGGAAAGCTCATGTGGGTAGCGGTTGCGATAGCTGCGAGGAAGTTCGACTTGGTCGAGCAAATCTTCAACGCGGTGTGCAAGATCGGCACCCTTTGCCTCGCCTGCTAAGAGCAATGGCTCACCAATTGATTCACCGATAGGAAGACGAGGGTTGAGTGAGGATGCAGGATCTTGGAAGACGATGCCGGTGTGGCGGCGAATTGAGAAGAGCTCCTTTGAAGAAGCGCGAGAGATATCACGCCCAACGATCTCAAGTTTTCCCTCTTTAATGGGAAGAAGTCCGATTGATGCGCGACCAATAGTGGTCTTTCCTGAACCGGATTCACCAACGAGACCAAGAATTTCACCTGGATAGATCTCAAGTGAAACATTCTTCGCTGCCACAAACTCAGGAATACGACCGCGTTTTGGATAAGCAATAGTGACATTTTCTAACTTAAGAACAGGTGCTGGCTTTGAGCTCTCGTTATATGGAAGGGCGCGGCGGGCAGTAGATCCCAACTTTGGAACAGCTGCGAGAAGTTGCTGTGTATATGGGTGCTGTGGGCGATTAAAGATCTGGTCAGCACTTCCGTGCTCAACAGTTAATCCATCTTTCATTACGAGGATCTCATCTGCCATATCAGCAACAACGCCCATATCGTGGGTAATCAACAAGATAGCTGAGTTGAGCTTATCTTTAAGGTTACGCATTAAATCGAGAACTTCAGCTTGAACAGTTACATCGAGCGCCGTTGTTGGCTCATCTGCAACCAACAACCCTGGATCACATGCAAGTGCTTGCGCGATCATTGCGCGCTGGCGCTGACCACCTGAGAGTTGGTGTGGGTATTTATCAATTGATGTTGCTGGATCTGGAATTTCAACCATCGTGATTAATTCAAGTGCACGCACACGTGCCTCTTTTGGACCCATATCAAAGTGATTGCGAAGAGTTTCGATGATCTGAAAACCAATTGTGTAGACAGGGTTAAGCGCTGTCATTGGCTCTTGGAAAATGTAAGCAACTTCATTTCCTCGAAATTTATGTAGGACCTGAGGCGATGCATCAAGCATCTCCTCTCCCTTAACAAGAATGCTGCCAGACATACGTGCATTACTTGCGAGCAAATTCATTAAGCCAAGTGCTGTCGTCGATTTTCCTGAACCAGACTCACCCACAATGGCGAGCACCTTGCCAGCTTCGAGCTCGAAATTCATATTAATTGCAGCTGGATACCACACACCATCAACCCAGAAATCAACGCTGTAATTTTCTACCTTTAACACTGGATTAGACATGCAAAACCTCCGCCTTACGTGACAAGATAGAACGGTGAACAATCGTGAATTCTTCAGACCCCGTGGATCGGTGGT
>CANESA010000109.1 GCA_947440735.1 Candidatus Nanopelagicaceae bacterium | reverse complement strand
TTGCAGTTCTGCCGTAGTGATCTTGGTATCGCCGAGTGAGAGCGCTGCATCAACGTTGGAGCAACCTGTCAGTAGAAGTCCTGTTGCAACTACAAGGGCGGTCAGAATCTTCTTCACGATTTACTCTCTTTCGTCGTTAACTCTTCCAGGGCCGTGGAGACCCAGGCCAGAAGAGAAGTATCCCCCATTGAAGGCGATGGATTGGACGGACTCCAGCCGCTGGGTTTAGCGATGGTCACTAAAACGCTATTTGTTGCGCTCTTATAGAGCGATCCTGGATATAAACGGGTGAGACGAAGCTGGCGCGATTCGGCCAAAATCAGTGGAGAGATTTTCAGGAACTTTCCGGTTGAGACAACTTCAGTAACCCCTAACGCCTTTGCTTGTGCGCGAAGGGCTGCGACTTTAAGTAGTGATTGTGCTTCTTCGGGCAGTGGACCGAAGCGATCGATGAGCTCTGCCTCGATTGCATCAACATCAACTTGGGAAGCAACATCTGCAAGGCGGCGATAGAGATCAAGTCGTAACCGTTCACCTGGAACATACTCAGGATCAAGGTGGGCATTAACTGGCAACTCCACTTTGCATTCGCGGTTCTTTTCACCGGTCTCGATGATTCCTGCTTTGTAATCATGTACCGCTTCACCAACCATGCGCATATAGAGATCGAAACCAACATCTGCAATGTGTCCTGATTGTTCTCCGCCAAGTAAATTACCGGCACCGCGGATCTCTAGATCTTTCAGTGCAACGCGCATACCTGCACCGAGATCAGTATTAGTTGCAATTGTTTTCAGGCGATCGAGTGCGAGTTCAGAGAGTGGTTGATCGGCTGGGTATAAGAAGTATGCGTAGGCACGTTCTCTGCCACGACCAACACGGCCGCGCAGCTGATGAAGTTGTGAGAGTCCGAAGTTATCTGCACGCTCGACAATAAGAGTATTTGCATTTGCGATATCTAGCCCACTTTCAACAATGGTGGTGCAGACAAGAACATCGAAGTCACGATTCCAAAAACCTAAAATCACATCTTCTAGTGCGCCTTCACTCATCTGTCCGTGAGCTACTCGGATACGTGCCTCGGGTGCGAGCTCTTGAATCTTCGATGCTGCGCGGTCAATTGATTCCACACGATTATGTAGATAGAAAATCTGACCATCTCGCAAAAGTTCGCGGTGAATAGCTGCTCTGATCTGAGCGTCATCTGCCGGGCCGACATAGGTCAAGATCGGATGGCGCTCTTCAGGGGGCGTTGTAATCGTCGACATCTCACGAATACCGGTCACTGCCATCTCGAGTGTGCGCGGAATAGGCGTTGCAGACATAGCTAATACATCTACAGTCGTACGTAGCTTTTTGAGAGATTCTTTCTGTTCAACGCCAAAGCGCTGCTCTTCATCGACAACGACAAGGCCGAGATCTTTAAAGACTACATCGTTTGAAAGTAAACGGTGGGTACCAATAATTACATCGGCGCTTCCATGAAGAGTTTCATCCAAGATTGTTTTGGTCTCTTTAGCACTGTTAAAGCGGGATAGCCCTACAACCTTGATGGGAAATCCTGCATAGCGTTCGGCAAAAGTTTTGGTGTGCTGCTGAACCAAGAGAGTTGTTGGCACCAAGACCGCGACCTGTTTTCCATCTTGCACAGCTTTAAATGCTGCGCGAATTGCGATCTCTGTCTTTCCATAGCCCACATCTCCGCAGATGATGCGATCCATCGGATAGGCGCGCTCCATATCGCGCTTGACGTCTTCAATAGTAGAAAGCTGATCAGGTGTTTCGATATATGAAAATGCATCTTCAAGTTCGCGTTGCCACGGAGTATCGGGAGAGAATGCAAAGCCTGGTGCACTTGTTCGTGCCGCATATAAACGAATGAGCTCACCAGCAATTGCCTTAACAGCTTTGCGTGCACGTCCCTTCGCCTTTTGCCATTCACCGCTTCCGATGCGGTGAACGGTGGGTGCTTCTCCGCCGATGTACTTGCTGACTTGCTCAAGAGTGTCGGTGGGAACGAAGATGCGGTCACCGGGTTGTCCGCGCTTTGCAGATGCGTATTCGATGACTAAATATTCTCGCGTGACGCCAGCCACCGTGCGAGAGACCATCTCTATGTAACGGCCGATTCCATGTTGCTCATGTACAACAAAATCACCAGATTTTAATTCGAGTGGATCTACAGCTTGCTTACGCTTTGACGGCATCTTTGCGCTATCGCGACCACTTGATTTGCTACCAGAGAGGTCACGTTCGGTAACGAAAAGCATCGCACTTTCATCCGATGAGAATCCGTATGCGATTGCTGATCGACAGAGATAGATCATTCCCTTTGTAGGGGTTGCATTGAGCGTTTCAAGTGTGTGCACCGGCAAATCTGCACTGCGAAACATAGCGGCATAGCGCTCCATCATTCCGTGGCCCGAAGTTGAAAAGATGACGCTCTTATTTTCGCTTAAAGCTTGGCGGAGTAATTCAATAGCTCGCTCGCTGTCACCACGCATCGGCTCCACAGGTGTGAAATCTAGGAATGTAGCTTCTTTATCTAGATCACTTCCAAATGAATTGAGTGAGCGAATAGTCAGTCCGCATGTAGAGATCACTTCATGCAGAGCTTGCCAATCTAGGTACGTCGTAGCTTCCACTGGAAGTGGTGCATCGCCTCCAAGGGATGCACTCGACCAAGCCGCCTGAAAGAACTCATCATTAGTTGAAATCAAGTCAGCGCCACGAGATTTGATTCGTTCGTCATCAAGGAAAATTACTTCGCAATTATTTGGCATGCGCTCTGTAATTGTCTCCAGCTCATCGACCAGCATCGGAATCAGAGATTCCATGCCATCACATGAAATACCAGCTGCGATCTTATTTAATATCTCAGAGGCCGCTGGAAACTTCTTCTCTAACGCCGTAGCACGTTCTTGGATCTCTGGAGTCAGGATAAATTCGCGACAAGGCAGGATTTCGATAACTTGAGTTACAGGATCTTGTGTGCGCTGATCAGCAACATCGAAGTACTTCATCTCTTCGATCTCATCGCCAAAGAAATCAATACGTATTGGATGTATCGCTAATGGGAAGAAGACATCCACGATTCCACCGCGCACTGCAAACTCTCCACGTTTTTCAACGAGGTCGGTGCGTGTGTATGCGTTAAGGGTTAAATGCTCGATTAAATCGGTGAGAGAAATTTCTTGCCCGATCTCCAAAGTCCGCAGAGGTACTCGTGAGATGTCAGCAATAAATCGATGAATCATCCCTCGCACCGGAGTAATCACGATGGGATTTTCTTTCTTGGGATGAGCAAGAGAATTCAAAGTAGCGATACGTCTAGCAACGGTGTCGCTACGAGGACTCAGCCGTTCGTGAGGAAGTGTCTCCCACGCTGGAAATTCAAGAACATGTGAATGTAGCTCGCGTAGCTCATGGGCTAGATCTTCAGCACCACGAGATGAGCTAGTAATTACAAGCAGTGG
>CANESA010000108.1 GCA_947440735.1 Candidatus Nanopelagicaceae bacterium | reverse complement strand
TCGCCAAATTTGGGTTGATCATCTCAATAGTGCTCCTTCTTATTGTGCGAATCCCTGGTATCGGAAAGTCTGTCAATGGAAATCAGAACTGGATTTCTCTCAAAGTAGTCGATGTTCAACCAAGTGAGCTGGCTAAGTTTCTACTCATCTTGTGGGCCTCACACATGTTGGCATCGCGACTTAATGCAGGATTTATGAGAGTCAATGTTTTAGCTCTTATCGCACCAGGTTTTATTATCGCTAGTGCACTTGTCATGTGGGGCCGCGATCTTGGTACAGCATCTGTTCTTATGGCAATACTTGGCGGCTTGCTCTTTGTCTCAGGAATTCCATTGCGCCTAGTTGGAACTCTCACCGCGACTGCGGCGGTTGGAATCGGTTTCTTTATTGCAACGACTCAATATCGTGCAGCGCGATGGAGCGTCTTTCTTAATCCCTTTGATCCCGCTCAATATAAAAATGAGGGATGGCAGCCTGCCCATAGCCTTTTAGGACTGGCAAGTGGCGGAATTTTTGGTGTCGGACTGGGAGGAAGTAGACAGAAGTGGGGCAATCTTCCTGAAGCACATACCGACTTTATCTTTGCTGTCATCGGCGAGGAGCTCGGCTTACTCGGAACACTCTTTATTTTGGCACTTCTCGGAACGCTCATCTACTGCTCTCTGCGAATCGCAATGCGATCATCTGATTCATTCACACGCTTTGCATGTGCAGGAATTGCATCATGGATTGCTATTCAAACCATTCTCAATATTGGATCTGCTGTAAGCCTTCTTCCAGTTGTAGGCGTAACTCTGCCGCTACTCTCGTATGGTGGTTCGGCGCTGATTGCTACCTATCTCGGCATCGCGTTTATTGCATCGGCTGCACTTCGAGACCCCGAGATTAAGTTAGAAGTGAAACAGTTTGTCGCACAAAGGTTGCATCGATAAATGAGATCTCGAAAGATAGTTTTTGCCGGTGGAGGCACCGCGGGTCATATTCAGCCCGCACTTGCTGTTGCGCGGTTGTGGAAGCAGAGCCATCCTGCAGATCAGATCGTCTTCCTAGGGACATCTTCTGGCTTGGAGACAAAATTAGTTCCAGAAGCTGGCTTCGATCTTGAATTGATTACTCGCGTTCGTGTTCCACGGTCGCTATCACTGAATCTACTGAAAGTTCCAGCCTCACTTCGACGTTCGATAAGTGAGTCTAAAAATATTCTTAGAGGCACAGATCTTCTTATCGGCTTCGGCGGTTATGTATGTGCTCCCGCGTATTTAGCAGCGAGATCACTCAAGGTTCCTATCGTGATTCACGAAGCAAATGCAGAACCTGGTTGGGCAAATCGACTCGGAGCGCGCTACACCGATGCTCTGGCCGTGGGATCTCCAGTCACTCACGGGCCTTTCGCTCAAGCTCTGATTACCGGTCTACCTCTTCGCGATGACATCACTTCGTTACTGGTTGCTCATCGCAATGCAGATGAAAATGTGTGGAGTGAAATCAGGGACAAGGCCAAACGAAATCTCGGAATTCGAAGTGGTCACACAGTGGTCTTAGTTTTCGGTGGTTCACAAGGCTCTCAAGCCATCAATACCGTGATAAAGCATACTCGAGAGTTAATCAAGGATAGGCCGATCACCATCGTGCACTCTGTGGGAGCAGCAAATGATCTGCCAGCCAGCGATGACACATATATTTCTTTTTCTTATATAGAAGATATGGCTACCGCCTACTTGGCCTCCGATTTAGTAATTGCACGTAGCGGAGCGATCACATGCTCTGAGGTAAGTGCCCTTGGAAAATATGCACTCTTCATTCCTCTGCCTATCGGCAACGGTGAGCAGTCTGTCAATGCTGATCATCTCGTTGAGATGGGGCGTGCGCGCGTTCTCGAGCAGAGTTCATTCACTGCCAGCTGGCTACTCGATAACATGGACTCTATGTTGGCCATTAGCGATCAACTCAGCGATCTTCCTCACTTTGGTGATCTCGAGGCTGCAGCAAAAATCGTCGCGTTAGCAGAGCATCAACTTTCAGCTGGCGAAAGATAAAAAATGCCTCATGTGACTCTCGATCAGTGGGATGGAAAGCGAATTCACTTTATAGGAATCGCTGGTGCAGGAATGAGTGGGTTGGCTCGCATCGCTCTATCGCATGGTCTCTCTGTATCTGGAAGCGACTCTAAGGATTCATCTGTGGTCTTAGCGCTTCGTGCTCTCGGTGCAGAGGCACATATCGGCCATGACGCCGCGCACCTTGATGGCGTCGATATCGTGATTTACTCAAATGCAATTGCAGCAAGTAATGCAGAGATAATGCGAGCTCGTGAGTTGGGGCTTCCACTCCTGACACGTGCACAAGCCCTCGCCATTCTTATGTCTTCGAGCAAGAGTGTGGCTGTCGCAGGAACGCATGGAAAGACAACGACATCATCGATGCTCACCGTGGCACTTCAAGCCTGCGGAGTGGATCCATCTTTTGCAATAGGTGGATCTCTCACCGCCTCAGGTTCAAATGCTCACCGCGGCACCGGCGATCTCTTTGTGGCTGAGGCAGATGAATCAGATGGCTCATTCTTGGAGTACCGCCCCTTTAGCGCAATCGTGACAAATGTTGAACATGATCACGTTGACTTTTTCGCCACTGAAGAATCTGTGATGGATATTTTTACTGAGTTTGCGCAATCAATTAGTCCAGAAGGATTCTTCATCTATTGCAAGGACGATTCCGGTGCGGTCGCAATTGCAGCGACCGATTTTGCCGCTACTAAGATCTCCTATGGAGAAGATGAAAGCTCCGATCTACTCATCGACACCATTAAGTTATTACCGGGTGGTTCAAAGGCGCGTGCGTTATGGAAGGGGAGAGCAGTTGGAACGATTGAACTACAAGTTCCTGGGCATCACAATCTCCTTAACGCAGCTGCTGCGCTAGCTATGGGGCTCACTCTTGGCCAACCAGCGGCCGATCTGCTTGAAGGCTTGGCATCATTCCAAGGTGCGGGACGAAGATTTGAACTCAAAGCGAGTATTGCAGGCATCAGAGTGATTGATGACTATGGTCATCATCCAACTGAAATTGATGTGACACTGACAGCAGCCCGCCGATATGCCGGAGATGGTCGGGTCCTTGTGATCTTTCAACCCCATAGATACTCCAGAACTCAAGCATTCCTCGACCAGTTCGCTAAGACTCTCGACCTTGCAGACTTTGCAATCCTTTTAGAGATTTATCCAGCGAGTGAAAAACCAATAGCGGGTGTGAGCGCATCACTTATTGCGCAAAAGATGGAGCGCGGAAAATTTATTCCTAATTTCCTCGAGGCATCGGAGGAGATAATCTCGATGGCAAAACCCGGAGATGTCATTCTCACTCTCGGTGCAGGAGATGTGAATTCCTTAGCGCCAATTATTGCTCAAGGTCTTGAACGACGATTCGAAACTCCGTCCTCTCACTAATGTCAGCGCGCAGTCGAAAATTCCTCTCGCCTCCGTTGCTCAT
>CANESA010000107.1 GCA_947440735.1 Candidatus Nanopelagicaceae bacterium | reverse complement strand
TGCAGATGGTGCGTAGTAGGCAGAGCCAGTCTTAAGGAGTGCGACAACTTCTGCGCCACCATTACGTGTGCGATCTACGAGATCTGCGATCTCTTCAGCAGATAACTTCTCAGAGAGTGCAACACCATCAACTGTGCAACGGCTTGGGACCGGAACCATTGTGTCTCCATGCGATCCAAGAGTGAGTGTTTTCACCGATGAAACTGCAACGCCAAGTTTTTCAGCAACAAAGTTTGTAAAGCGGGCTGTATCGAGCATTCCAGCCTGACCCATCACGCGGTTCTTAGGAAATGATGTTGCGAGCTGAGTCAGCGCTGTCATTTCATCAAGTGGGTTTGAAACAACAATAATCACTGCATTCGGTGAGTGCTTTGCAATATTTTCAGCAACTCCACGGACGATACCGGCGTTCACGCCAATCAAATCCATACGGCTCATTCCAGGCTTACGTGGAAGCCCTGCGGTAATTACGACAACATCTGAATTGGCAGTGGCTTCATATCCTGCGCCATCTGCAGTAGTTGTTGTTCCAATAATCTTTGTCTCAAAGCCTTCGATTGATCGTGATTGATTCATATCGAGAGCTAAACCTTCGGGCTTACCTTCGAGAATATCTGTAAGGACAACTGTGTCGAAGATGTTGTATTCAGCTAGACGAAGTGCGGTGGTTGATCCGTAGAAACCTGCTCCGACAACTGTGACTTTCTTTGCCATGTGTGAGACCTCTTAATTGATTACGTTGGCTTTCCAGCCCGATTTAGGGCAAGCCTACAACCCGCGCGGAAGGGCAATTGCCATGGCAAAAAGTGAGATTGCAATCAAAATCGGTAGATAGGTCGAAATTACGCCACGGCTAGGCGCATCTTTGCGCCCTGAGAGGACAATCACAGCCATCGCCGTCGCAATAATGAGTGAACCCACTCGGATAAAAGAGAAGACTCCGGCCACGATGCCAATAATCACTAGCGCATATGCAACGCCGCGATAACCGGTTAATTCTTTTCGCACGACTCAACAACGTTCTGTAGCAACATAGCTCGAGTCATCGGACCAACTCCACCCGGCATCGGAGATACATAACCTGCAACTTCATATGCACCAGGGCAGATATCTCCATCTAATCCATCTGCGGTCCGTGAAATTCCCACATCAATAAGGGTTGCACCTTTTTTTACCATCGAAGCCTTTAGGAAATGTGACTGCCCAATTGCAGCAACGACAATATCTGCGCGTTGAGTATGAAAAGCAAGATCCTTCGTCCCTGTGTGCGTCAAAGTTACCGTTGCATTTTCTTGGCGGCGAGAAAGCAGAAGCCCTAATGGTCGACCTACAGTCAGGCCGCGACCAATAACAACTACTTCAGCGCCGTTGAGATTTATCTTGTAATGGCTGAGCAGTGCAACAATTCCACGAGGCGTGCATGGAAGTGGCGCATCGTAGCCAGCAACAAGTCGTCCAAGATTCATCGGATGAAGTCCATCGGCATCCTTTGCAGGATTTATGGCCTCTAAAATCATTTGAGTATTAATCCCTTGAGGTAAAGGTAGTTGCACGATATATCCGGTGCATTCGGATGCGTTGTTGAGATCTTTGATCGCTGCAAGAACATCACTCTGTGAAGCAGATGCGGGAAGATCTACACGCAAAGATGTGATTCCTACTTCTTTGCAATCGCGATGCTTACCTGAAACGTAAGAAAGTGAGCCAGGATCATCGCCGACTAAAATTGTTCCAAGACCTGGGACTTTGCCTGATGCTTTGAGTGCGCTCGTGCGCGCTGTGAGATCTTTTTTAATCGAGGCAGCTAAGGCCTTGCCATCTAAAATCACTGCACTCATGGTGAAATCTTAACCGCTTAAGCGTGTGAGAAGTGCCGCGTGCCGGTAAAGAACATCGCAATACCTGCTGCATCTGCCGCAGCAATCACCTCTTCATCGCGCACGCTGCCACCGGGCTGGACAACTGCCGTCACGCCAGCGCGAGTCAGAATTTCAAGGCCGTCTGCAAATGGGAAGAAGGCATCACTTGCTGCAACTGTGCCAACAACGCGATCACCTGCGCGGTCAACAGCGAGTTTGGCGCTATCTACACGATTGACTTGACCCATACCTATTCCAATAGAAGCACCATCTTTTGCTAGCAATATTGCATTGCTCTTCACGGCGCGAACGCTACGCCAAGCAAATTCAAGATCTGCAATGACGTCAGCTCCAACAGCCTTGCCAGAAACTTGCTTCCATCCTGCAAAAAGATCGCCTGGAGCATCTATGAGATCACTGCGCTGTAGCAATATTCCACCAGAGACTGGTCTGCGCTCAAGTGGTGTGATGTGCGTTGAAGTACATGTCAGAATTCGAATCGATGGCTTAGCGCTAAGAATCTCGATTGCGCCATCTTCGTAACCTGGTGCAATAACGACTTCAGTAAATACTGTAGCCAGCGCTGTCGCCATCTCTACCGAAATAGTGCGATTTGCTGCAACGACTCCCCCAAATGCAGAGACTGGATCACAGGCATGTGCTGCGCGGTACGCGGAGGCGATATCGCCAGCGATCGCGATTCCACAAGGATTGGCATGCTTGATGATGGCAACGCATGGTTGAGAGTGATCTAGCGCTGCACGCCAGGCGGCATCTGCATCTGTGTAATTATTAAATGACATCTCTTTACCGTGGTGCTGCTTCGCACCAACGATTCCACTAGTGGATCCGCTATAAATTGCAGCATCTTGATGTGGGTTCTCGCCATAACGTAGGGAGTGTTGGCGAGTATAAATCTCACCAAACCATTCAGGGAGTTCATTACTTGCACCAAGCCAGGTAGCAATCGCAAGATCGTATTCTGCAGTAGTTCTAAATACTTCAAGAGCTAAACGTTGACGCTGCTCTGCAGTAAATCCACCATCTGTGAGGGCTTTTACAATGAGTGGATATTGAGCTGGATCACTTACTACAGCAACACTTCCATGATTTTTAGCGGCTCCACGTAACATGGATGGTCCGCCAATATCAATCTGTTCAATACATTCGGCAAACGATGCTCCTGATGCAATTGTCTGCGCAAATGGATAGAGATTAATGACAACTAAATCAAAGGGTGCAATATCTAAATCCGCGATTGCTTTGATATGTTCTGGATTGCTCTGATCTGCCAAAATTCCAGAGTGAATGCGCGGGTGAAGAGTCTTTACGCGACCGCCCATGATTTCAGGAAAACCTGTATAGGTACTCACATCTGTGACAGCAACTCCGGCATCGCGCAACGTTGCAGCAGTTGATCCGGTTGAGAGAATTTCAACACCGGCAGAGTGCAAGCTTTTACCAAGTTCGACTAAGCCAGTTTTGTCATAGACGCTGACAAGTGCTCGCGTGATCTTCTTCTTCGTCATGATCTGCCGTTCTCCATCGTCGATAGCAGCTGCTCGATCGTCGCAACAATGAGAGATCTTTCGAGAATCTTAATGCGCTCGTGGAGTGATTCCTCGTTATCG
>CANESA010000106.1 GCA_947440735.1 Candidatus Nanopelagicaceae bacterium | reverse complement strand
TCCTTACCATGGAAACACTCTACCGACTGAGCTAGGGGGGCAGATGGTAGAGGTGTGAGTGTACGCGAAGGGCGCAAAAGGAGAAAATCGCAGGCGATTAACGCGTTGGATCAAGCGTAATTTTGCCGACAGATCCACGTGATCGCATCTGTATGTGAGCCTCTACAGCTTCACTCAACCCAAAACGTGCACCAATCACAGGACGCAAAGTTCCAGCAGCGATCATCGCAAATAGTTCTGCGATGACATCGTGAAATAACTCTTTCTTTCCGAAGCAATGCGACAACCAGAATCCGCTCACTGTCTTTGTTCCTGCCATTAAGGCACCCGGTGCGATCGATGTTGCCGCAACTCGAGATGCCATTCCATATGTAATCAACCGACCAAAGTGAGCTAGTGAATCAAGGCTTCTATCAAAGGTTGGGCCACCCACCATCTCAAGAACGATATCTACCCTCTTGCCACCATTCGCCGCGATGATTGCAGATTTAAGATCTGGATCATTGGCATCAACTGCAACATCTGCTCCGAGTGAGAGTGCGAGATCTCGTTTTTCTTGCGAGGATGCAACTGCAATCACTTTTGCACCCCACATCTTTGCAAGCTGGATTGCAATAACACCGACTCCGCCAGCAGCTGCGTGAATGACAACGCTCTCTCCCGGCTTCTGATGTGCCATCGTTTTTAAGACGTGCCATGCAGTTGAGCCCTGAACCAACATGCAGAGCGCATCTTCATCGCTGACTGCATCTGGTATCGGGATCATTGCGCCTCTATTGGCCGTTGCTTTCTCTGCATATCCACCCGATGAAACTAAAGCTAAGAATCGTTTGCCATTTTGAGTTCTGCCTACAACTTCAATTCCTGGAATAAGTGGAAGGGTCTGGGCTGAAAGGTAGCTATTTTCAACTTGGTGAGTATCCGCGTAGTTAATGCCGATCTTTAAAACATCAAGGAGAACTTCACCATCACCAGGAACTGGATCTGCGATATCTATCAGCGACATCTTTTCAGGGCCGCCAAATTCGGTAATCTGTATCGCTTTCATCATTTCTTTGGCTCCTGACATCTTCCTCTAAGTAAAGAGGGCTACGATTATCTGATGAGCAAAGTTATCACTAGCGATAGCCAATTGGCAGAGCTTCTATCTAAGACCAAGCGTGTGGCCGTTGTTGGTATTTCAGATAAAGAAGACCGCCCTAGTAATGGTGTGAGTCGCTGGCTCATGAAGAATTCTCATTTCGAGCTCTACTTTGTTAATCCAGCACTAACGACAGTTCTCGACAGACCTTGTTACGCCAGCCTTGCAGATATTCCGGTCAAGATAGATATGGTCGATATCTTCCGCAAAGTCAGCGATATTCCTGCAGTGGTGGATGAGGCAATTGCAATCGGCGCGCAATCAATCTGGATTCAATTAGGACTTGTCGATGAAGAGAGTGCAGAACGTGCGATTGCCGCAGGGTTAGATGTTGCGATGGATCTCTGTATCAAAGTTGAATACGAAAGACTTGCGGGATCTATTTCTCCTCAAGAATAAGTGCCACTGAATTAATGCACCATCTTTGATCTGTCGGCACTTCATAGCCTTCACCCTCGAAGACGTGGCCCAAATGAGAATCACAATTAGCGCAACGTACCTCTGTGCGAACACGTGGAGCTAATGAGCGATCTTCGATGAGCACTACCGCATCATCGGCAGTTGGTGCATAGAAAGATGGCCAACCACAACCTGAGTGAAACTTAGTTTCGCTCTTAAATAATTCAGCGCTACAAGCCTTGCATCGGTAACTTCCGACTTTATCTGAATCTGTATATTCACCGGTGAATGGACGCTCAGTGGCACCTTTACGTAGAACTTCATACGACAAAGGATCTAGTCGTGCCTTGAGTTCGTCTTCATTAATTGCGCTCATATCGGAAATCTTATCCAATCCTTTTACACATTAGAGACGACCTGCCTCATGTACTCGCTTAAGGAATTCTTTCGTCTTCTGATGGCTTGGAGCTTTCAGGACTTGTTCGGGAGTTCCACGTTCAAGAATCAAACCTGATTCGAGGAAACAGACTTGATCGGCAACTTGAGTTGCAAAGCCCATCTCATGTGTGGCTAGGACCATCGTCATTCCATCTGATTTGAGGTCGCGAACAATGCTCAAGACTTCATTGACAAGTACAGGATCAAGAGCTGATGTCACTTCATCAAGTAAGAGAAGACGTGGATTCACTGCAATAGAACGAATAATCGCTGCACGTTGTTGCTGTCCCCCACTGAGACGATCTGGATATTCATCGGCCTTTTCCATCAGATCAAAGCGCTTGAGTAATCCATCTGCCAACTCGTTTGCTTCATCGCGACTTTTGCCTTGTACTTTGATCGGTGCCAGCGTGATGTTTTCACGAATTGTCATATGCGGAAAGAGATTAAAAGATTGAAAGACGATACCTAATTTGCGGCGGATTACATCAACATTAATTGCCGGATCGCTGATCTCTTGCCCATCAAGCAAAATCAATCCATCATCGATTGGCTCAAGGAGATTGATGCAGCGCAGAAGGGTTGATTTTCCAGATCCGGATGCGCCAATAAGCACTGTTGCTGTGTGCTCTGGAACAGTCAGATTCACATCATGAAGGACTAGCGTCTCTCCAAAAGATTTACGTAAATCAATAATCTCAAGTACTGGAGTACTCATGCCAACCCATCCGAATTCTGCTTCTCTGATCGCAGACGTATGTGGCGATCGATATAGCGAGTAAGTGGGATTGTGATCAGTAAGAAGAGAATCGCCGCCACAACGTATGGCGTGTAGTTAAAAGTTCGGCTGGCGTTAATTTGCGCCGCTCGCACAGCATCTGTAACTCCCAAGATGGAGACAAGACCTGTGTCTTTAAGCAAGGAGACAAAGTCGTTGAGCAAAGGTGGAATAACTCGGCGAATCGCTTGCGGCAAGATCACATAACGCATCGCTTGATTTGAAGTTAGCCCGAGTGAACGAGCAGCAGCACGTTGGCTCTGATGGACTGAAAGGATTCCACTTCGAATCACTTCTGCAACGTAGGCTGAATATGTGAGCACCACAGCAATAGTTCCAAGAACAATCACATTACTTGTCAGCCCTTGAATGCGAAGAGCAGGTACTCCAAATCCAACAAGGAGAATAATCAAGATCAGTGGTGCGCCACGGAAAATATCGACGTAGGCGGTAGCGATAAATCTAAATGGAGTAAGTGCTGGAGATTTAGTTGTCCGTAACAGTGCAAGAGCCAGTGCAATGATGCCGATAGCTATGCCGCCAATAAGTGTCAGCTGCAGGTTTACTACCAAGCCACGAATAACGGTGGGAAAGACTTCTTTTCCGTATTCAATATCGAAGAAGGTTCTCTTTACAGATTCCCATCCCGGTGATGTAACAAGGACGACTCCGATGGTTCCGAGGACCAGAACGGTTGAGACTAGAGCGATAAACCTCTGGCGACTATGAAGCGCTCTGCGAAATAACTCT
>CANESA010000105.1 GCA_947440735.1 Candidatus Nanopelagicaceae bacterium | reverse complement strand
TCCAAAGGCATAAGTAAAGAAATCAATTAAGTAATGTGAGGTGCGCCGCTGACATGGCGGCGCACCTCACACTTAAATTAGAGAGAGAAGCTAAGCGTGGGAAATATCCTCGAAGTAGCAGGAGTAGAAAAGAAATATCCCGGTGTAGTTGCAAACCGTGATGTCTCACTTCTTGTACGCGAAGGCTCAATCCACGCCATCATCGGTGAAAACGGTGCCGGAAAGTCAACGCTCATGAAGACTCTCTACGGCTTGATTCGCCCAGATGCAGGATCAATTAAAGTTTTTGGCAAGGAAGTTGCTCTGAAATCGCCTCAAGATGCGATCTCACTTGGTATTGGCATGGTTCACCAGCATTTCAAGTTAGCTGATAACGCAACAGTTTTAGAGAACGTTATTTTAGGCGGAGAGCCATCTCGCTTTGGCTTTGTTATTAAATATGATGAAGCACGTAGAAAATTGTTAGAAATCGCCAAGACATACCACTTGGATATTGACCCCGATGAGTCAGTTGCAAATTTAGGTGTTGGAGAGCGTCAACGAGTAGAGATTGCAAAGGTACTCTTCCGAGGAGCAAAGATTCTCATTCTTGATGAACCGACAGCGGTTTTGGTCCCACAAGAAGTAACTGAGCTCTTTGAAAACTTGCGTGACTTGGTTGAAAAAGGGCTGACAGTCATCTTTATCTCTCATAAATTAGATGAAGTCCTTTCTATTGCAGATGACATCACGATTATGCGCCAAGGCACAACAGTTGCAACCAAGAAGCCGGCAGATACCAATAAGAAAGAACTTGCGGAGCTCATGGTCGGTGGCGAACTTCCAAAGCCAATTGCAGGGGTTCAAAACATCAGCGAGAAGAGCATTCTCTCCATCAAAGATGCTTTCTATTCTCGCCACGATGGGCGTGAAATTCTTCATAATCTCAACCTTGATCTGCATGGTGGAGAAATTCTTGGTCTAGCTGGAGTTGAAGGTAATGGACAGAGCGAACTCATTGAGTTGATTATGGGTCTACTTCCGGCAACTTCTGGAAGCGTGGAAGTCCTCGGACTTGATGCATCCACCGCTCATACAAAAGAGATTCGCAATGCCGGCGTTGCCTATATTCCACAAGATCGTCAACGTGATGGATTGCTCATGTCAGCTCCATTGTGGGAGAACAGAATTCTTGGTCATCAATTTGCAATGCCGATGGCTAATGGCATGTGGGTCAATAAAGCCGCCGCCGCCGAAGATTCAAAGCGTGTAGTTGAGGAATTTGATGTGCGCACCCCTGGTGTGAATGTGTTGGCAAGTGCACTTTCGGGTGGAAACCAACAAAAATTTATTGTCGGTCGCGAGTTAAGCGGAGATCCTAAATTGATTGTCGCAGCCCAGCCAACAAGAGGCGTTGATGTGGGTGCACAGGCAATCATTTGGGATCACCTGATGAAGGCGCGTTCAGCTGGTGCAGGAGTACTTCTTATCTCTGCAGATCTCGAAGAACTCTTCTCTCTCTCAGATCGAATCGCAGTTATTTACAGTGGAACCATCGTTTCAATTCTCAATCCACTGAAAACCACGCCGGAAGATCTCGGGCTAGCAATGACTGGGGCAAAGAGCGCATGAAGAAAGATCGTATTTTTTGGGGGACAGTCGCTCCGCTTGCTGCCGTAGTGAGTTCGCTGTTTTTGGTTTCAGTAATCCTGATTCTGCGCGGTGCTAACCCGATCACCATTTTCCAAGTAATGATTTCTTACGGCTTTGAACCTCGCAACTTAGTCTCAGAACTTAATCAGACAGTTTCCTACTATCTTGCAGGAGTTGCAGCAGCCATCGGATTTAAGATGCTCCTCTTTAACATTGGTATCGATGGCCAGTACCGCATGGGTGCATTTTTTGGCGCAGTAGTTGGCGCTGCCGTAAGTCTTCCGCCAGTTCTGCACGTTCTGCTCATTATTATCACCGCGATGCTTGCCGGCGGTTTGTGGGCAGCGATTGCTGGATATCTCAAAGTTCGCCGAGGCGTCTCTGAAGTTATTAGCAATATCATGCTCAATTTTATTGCAGCAGCGATTATTGCCTTCTTATTAGGCGAAGATTTGCTCGGAATTCTCCCTGAAGGATCACAGAACGTTCAGACTAGGCCGATCCCATTGAGTGGTCAGATGCCAACCTTTAAAATCTTTGATGGCGAGATTTACTCATTTGTCTTTGTAGCGATCTTTGTTGGTATTGCCTATTGGATCATGCTTAATAAGACAGTCTTTGGCTTTAACTTGAGGGCGACTGGCTTATCTTTCCGCGCTGCGCGATCAAGCGGTGTGAATGCACCAGGAATGATCTTTATTACAACAGTTCTCTCTGGTGCAATCGCAGGTTTGGTTGGGCTCGGAACTCTGCTCTCGGATACTCACTCATACAGCATGGCATTTCCTTCGGGCTTTGCCTTCACTGGGTTATCACTAGCGCTCCTGGGAAGAAATCATCCGGTCGGAATCTTCTTTGCAGCATTCCTCTGGTCTTTCCTCGAACGCGCTGCTCCAGTTCTGGAGTACGAAGGAGTGCCACCAGAAATCGTGATCGTTATGCAGGGAACAATCGTTCTCTCAATTGTTGTGGCCTACGAAGTTGTCGCTCGCATCAACCTTCGTCAACAGCAACGAGCTGTCGGCAAGGCAAACGTTGAACTTGTAAAGGAGTCCAAATAATGGCTACCGATACTAAGAAAGAAATTAAGGCACCAAGTAAGGTGAAATCGCTATTCAAATCTCCAGCTCGAATTACGCTGATGGTTGCCGGACTCTTCTTCATTCTGGCTCTTGTCGAGAATCTGACTGGCGCAACGGATATCACTTCACCAGGCACATCAGGTGCGACTCTTCGCTTTGCAATTCCACTTCTTATGGCTGGACTCGGTGGACTCTGGGCAGAGCGTGCTGGTGTCATCAACATTGGTCTTGAAGGAATGATGATTGTTGGAACATGGACAGCTGCATGGTTTGGATATCTACACGGTCCACTTATGGGCTTTGTAGCTGCGGCAATCTTCGGTTTAGCATCTGGATTCTTCCACGCAATCCTTACTGTCAAGATTGGCATTGATCAGGCAGTATCTGGACTTGCGATCAACCTCATTGCAGCTGGCGGCGCTAGATATCTCTCCGGTGTCTTCTTCCCGCCTGTAGGTGGCGATAGAACAGTTTCACCTCCAGTTGATTCTTTCCCTACCTTTACCATTCCGGTCATTGCACCGATTCTAGAAAAAATCGATGCGCAGAACATTTTCTTCATCTCAAATCTTGCTGGAATTCTCCACGGTTTAACTAAAGATGTATCGCTAGTAACCATTGCTCTACTGTTATTAGTTCCACTGACCTCGTGGATTCTGTGGCGTTCTAAGTTTGGTCTACGCATGCGCTTCTCTGGAGAAAATCCAATGGCGGCAGAATCACTTGGCATTAACGTGTATCGCATTCGCTACATTGCGATCTCTATCTCAGGAATGCTCGCATCTCTTGGTGGCGCATATCTTGCTCTCGTTGCTTCATCTGT
>CANESA010000104.1 GCA_947440735.1 Candidatus Nanopelagicaceae bacterium | reverse complement strand
CAGCCACTTGATCTGCACCATGAATTTTCAGAAGTTCTACGCGATCAGCTAGCGTCGTGAGCATTGCTGGCGCACGATCTGGTGCAAAAACAGTTGTCGGATGAGGGTCAAAGGTGAGGACAATTATTTCGCGCCCATCGGCAATGGCCTTGGCGTGGGTGAGAAGTTCTTGATGACCCTTATGGACGCCATCGAAGACACCGATCACGACAACGTGAGATTGGGTAGTGAGCTCACTCATGGGCGTCATTATCCTCTACTCAGTGCGCAGCCGCAAAAACTGCGACGGGTTTTGCCTTATCGCTCTCATTTTTTAAGAGTGCAATTAATTCGTTCTCGACTGAGATTCCCGCGACAATCCCCTCAGCCGACGAAGGTGAAAGTGGTCGCCCAAATGAGAGTTCACGAACTTCTTCAACTGTGAGCTCACGTGCATCAAAGGTGCGGCGAGCAACATCGGTCAGGTGAAGTGCTGTGAAATTCTTTGCCTTAAGGTCTTCAATAGAGGTTGCAACATCAAGAGCGAATCCAGCCACGCGCGTGCGACGAAGAGCTCGTAGGTGGCCACCTACCTTGAGCTCATCGCCCAGATCGCGAGCGATAGCGCGTATGAATGTTCCAGCAGAACATGTCACATCGATATCTACCTCGGTAGTGGATTCAAGGTGGCGAATAACTAAAACGTGGAGCGAAGAGATCGTGACTGTTCGTGCGGCGAGTTTGAATACTTCACCTGCGCGCACTCGGTCATAGGCTCGCTCACCATCGACTTTAACGGCAGAGACAGATGATGGGCGCTGTGAAATGGTGCCAACCATCGTCGAAAGAATTCTCTTGATTTCCGCCTCATCAACTGCATGGGCATCAATACTTACAAGAATTTCGCCTTCATGATCATCTGTCACAGTCGAAGCACCGAGAACAATTGTTGCGGTGTAGGACTTATCGCCATCGGTGATGTACTGCAAAAGTCTTGTACCGTTTCCAAATCCAAGGACAAGTACGCCGGTGGCCATTGGATCAAGAGTTCCTGCATGTCCAACCTTGCGAGTTCCTAGGGCCTTGCGGCCTATGGCGACAACATCGTGACTTGTCATACCTGGCTCTTTATCTACGATCAGGAAGCCATCACTCATGTGAGAAGAGGGTCCTAATCTTCAATAACGCGTGGAACTTTATATGGATCTTGAGCAGTGGGCGTTGCACCCATACGAAGTTTTGCAACCTCTGCATCAAGTGCGTGCACGCGATCAAGAAGTGAATCCATAGCCTTGGCACTTTCTGGAAGTCCATCCTCGATGAATTCAATCGTTGGAGTGATTCGTGTCTGAAGATCGCGTCCCACAGCAGAGCGAATAACACCCTTTGCGCTTTCGAGAGCGGCAGCAGTTGCTGCACGCGCATCTTCATCGCCAAGAACGGTGTAGAAAATTGAGGCACTTTGGAGATCACCGGTGACTCTGGCATCAGTTACTGTGACAAAGCCAAGACGTGGATCTTTAATCTTTGTCTCAAGCAGCTGAGCCACAACAACTTTGATGCGGTCGGAAACCTTCTGTGCGCGGTGTGATTGGCCCATTGTTATACGCGCTTCTTCTCACGCATCTCAAAGACTTGGATTGTGTCGCCAATGGCCATCTCTTTGATGTTACCGACACCGATACCGCACTCAAATCCTTCACGGACTTCAGTGGCATCATCCTTAAAGCGCTTGAGTGAATCGATCGTAAGGTCGGCAACAATTACATCGCCATTGCGAAGAAGACGTGCCTTTGCATTACGACGGATAATTCCATCGAGAACGATTGATCCAGCGATATTTCCAGCCTTAGAAGATTTGAAGATATCGCGTACTTCGGCATTACCGAGGACGATCTCTTCAAACTCAGGCTTAAGGAGACCCTTAAGTGAGAGTTCAATCTCTTCGATTGCTTGATAAATAACTGAGTAGAAGCGAACTTCAACGCCCTCTTGATCTGCATAGATTGCAGTTTGTGGTTCAGGCTTCACGTTAAAGCCGATCACGACTGCAGTCGAAGCGGAGGCCAGAGTGATATCACTCTTAGTAATTGCACCTACACCGCGGTGGATAACGCGAAGATCAACTTCTGCGCCCACATCGAGTTGCATCAGTGCATCTTCGAGAGCTTCAACAGAACCGGAAACGTCACCCTTGAGGATGAGGTTCAATGTAGAAATCTTGGATTGCTCCATGAAGTCTTCAAGTGAAACCTTCTTACGAGCCTTCGCAAGTTGGGCGTTACGTTCTGCCGCTTGACGCTTTTCAGCAATCTGACGTGCAGTGCGATCTTCATCTGCAACGAGGAAGGTATCTCCTGCACTTGGCACGGATGTAAATCCAAGAACCTGAACAGGACGTGATGGTCCTGCCTCTTCAACGCTCTGGCCATCCTCATCGAGCATCGCACGAACGCGACCAAATGAACCGCCTGCAACGATGGCATCTCCAATACGGAGTGTTCCGCGTTGTACCAAGACAGTTGCAACTGGTCCACGACCACGATCGAGGTGGGCTTCGATTGCAACACCGCGAGCATCATCATGTGCAATAGCACGAAGATCGATTGCAGCATCTGCTGTGAGGAGGATGGATTCGATGAGTGCATCGATTCCTTCTCCTGCCTTAGCGGAAACGTTTACGAAGATTGTCTCGCCACCGTACTCTTCAGCGACCAAGTTGTACTCGGTGAGTTGCTGGCGGACCTTATCTGGGTTTGCACCCTCTTTATCAATCTTGTTCACTGCAACAACGATAGGTACATCGGCTGCTTGAGCATGGTTGAGCGCTTCGATTGTCTGAGGCATGATGCCGTCATCTGCAGCAACTACGAGGACTGCGATATCAGTGACCTTTGCACCACGTGCACGCATAGCGGTAAACGCCTCGTGACCTGGTGTATCGATAAAGGTGATGGCGCGATTAATGCCAGCATGATCATGGTGAATTTGATAAGCGCCGATGTGCTGTGTAATTCCACCGGCTTCGCTCTTGAAGACTTCAGTCTTTCGGATCGCATCAAGCAAACTCGTCTTACCGTGATCGACGTGACCCATGACTGTGACAACAGGTGGGCGGGCTACGAGCTCTGATGGATCAAGGGCTTCAAGCTCTCTAGCCAAGTCGATATCGAAATCTTGCAAGAGTTCACGATCTTCATCTTCTGGAGAAACAACTTCGATGACATATCCAAGCTGAGCTCCGAGAATTTCGAAGGTATCTGCATCCACTGATTGGGTTGCTGTAACCATCTCTCCTAAGTGAAAGAGTGCTGCAACCAATGCTGCTGGATCTGCATTGATCTTCTCTGCAAAATCTGCAAGTGATGAACCGCGGCGCATACGGATTTGAGTCTTTCCATCACCGTGAGGAACAACTGCGCCACCCAATTTTGGTGCTTGCATATTGTCGAATTCATCACGCAACGCTTTTCTTGATTTTGGTTTGCGCTTAGAAGATTTACTTGCATTCTTTCCAAATGCACCAGCTGCGCCACCGCGACCTGGACCACCGCGACCTGGTGCACCACT
>CANESA010000103.1 GCA_947440735.1 Candidatus Nanopelagicaceae bacterium | reverse complement strand
CCAGACCCACTCACACCAGTAACTGCGACGAATGCACCAAGAGGAATTGAAACATCGACATTCTTGAGGGTATTCTCTTTTGCTCACTTAATAACAATCTGCCGCTTTGTATCAATGGGACGACGCTTGCTTGGAATTGCAATGGAGCGACGCCCTGATAGATAGGCACCAGTAATAGATTCAGTGGATGCAATGAGATCCTCATACGAACCAGAGACAACAACCTTGCCTCCATGTTCGCCAGCACCTGGTCCGATATCGACAACCCAATCCGCTGTACGAATAGTCTCCTCATCGTGCTCAACAACAATCAACGTGTTTCCTAAATCGCGAAGACGGGTCAGTGTTTCAATCAGACGTCTGTTATCTCGTTGATGTAATCCGATACTTGGCTCATCCAGAACGTAGAGAACTCCCACCAATCCAGAACCGATCTGAGTGGCTAAGCGAATTCGCTGCGCTTCTCCACCAGAGAGTGTTCCGGCGGGACGATCAAGAGAGAGGTAATCAAGTCCCACATCAAGGAGAAAGCCCAGACGCGCATGTACTTCTTTCATGACGCGTTCTGCGATCTGCGCCTCACGCTTGGAGAGCTTGACCTGTTTCAAGAAGGTTGCGCAATCATCGATGGAGAATTCACAGATTTGCGCAATGCTCTTCTCTCCAAGGGTTACCGCTAACACTTCAGGTTTGAGTCGAGCTCCATTACAGGCTGCGCAGGGAATCTGTCGCATGTATGCCTCGTACTTATCTCGGCTGTAATCGCTATCAGTTTCACTGTGACGACGATGTATAAATGGAATAACACCTTCAAAACCTGTCGTGTAATTCTTTGTTCCATAGCGGCCTCTATAACGCATCTTGATTTCGTACTCGTACCCATTCAGAATTGCCTCTTGAGCTTTGACCGAAATCTTCTTCCATGGCACATCGAGTGAGAACTTAATGTCATTTGAAAGAGCTTCTAGTAATCGGACGAAGTAATCGGCAGATTGGCCGCCAGACCAAGGAGCAATCGCACCATCATTAATACTTAAGCCGTCATCGGGAATGATCAACTCTTCATCGACTTCTAGCTTTGTTCCGATACCAGAACACTCAGGACATGCACCAAAGGGTGAGTTAAATGAGAAGGATCTCGGCTCGAGCTCTTCAAAAGAGAGATTGCAATCATGGCAGGCTAAATGCTCACTATATGTGTGAATCTTCTCCTGGCCAGCTTTAGCATCCACAAAATCAAGAAGCACAATGCCGCTGGATAGCCTTAATGCTGTTTCGATGGAATCCGTCAGGCGAGATTTAGACTCCGCTTTAGCGGTAAGACGATCGATGACAACTTCAATGGTGTGCTTCTCTTGCTTCTTAAGCTTTGGAGGTTCAGAGAGCGAAATTGCTTCACCATCGACGATTGCGCGTGAGTACCCCTGCTTAACAAGATCGGTAAAGAGATCGACAAACTCTCCCTTACGCTCACGTACTACTGGTGCGAGAACTTGAAATTTTGTTACTGGTGGCAGCTCAAGAATCTGATCAACAATCTGTTGTGGACTCTGCCGCGATACAGGTTTGGTGCACTGCGGACAATGTGGTCTGCCGGCACGAGCGAAAAGTAGGCGGAGGTAGTCATAGACCTCAGTGATCGTTCCCACGGTTGAGCGTGGATTGCGATTAGTTGATTTCTGATCGATGGAGACAGCAGGTGAAAGGCCCTCAATAAAATCAACATCTGGCTTATCCATCTGTCCAAGAAATTGACGAGCGTAAGCCGAAAGCGATTCCACATAACGACGCTGACCTTCGGCGAAGATTGTGTCAAAGGCAAGGCTAGATTTTCCTGAGCCTGATAGCCCAGTAAAAACAATGAGTGCATCTCGTGGGAGATCAAGTGAGACATCTTTGAGATTGTGTTCGCGAGCACCACGAATGACAAGCTTCTCAATTGTCACTTACACACCCGCTTCTTCCATTGATCGAAGTTCTTTCTTCAAAATCCGAATCTCGTCACGAAGTCTTCCCGCTACTTCGAACTGGAGATCTGCCGCAGCGCTTCGCATCTGATCGGTGAGCGAGCCTATCAAGGCGACTAGATCTTTGCGCGGTAGAGAGATGGCGCCCTTGGCGTTAAGTCCGACAGAAAGTCCCACACCGTTACTCTTACCTGACCCCTTTTCGCCCGCGAGAAGATCTGAGGTGTCCTCACTTTCACGATTAATTAGATCTGTAATATCAGCAATCTTCTTTCGAAGTGGTTGAGGATCAACCCCTCGCTCGAGGTTATACGCGACCTGCTTAGCTCGACGACGGTTAGTTTCATCGATGGCAAGAGCCATAGATCGCGTGATGTTATCTGCATACATATGAACTTCACCTGAGACATTTCGCGCTGCTCGACCAATCGTCTGAATCAGGGATGTAGCAGATCTTAAGAAGCCTTCCTTATCTGCATCAAGGATTGCGACAAGTGAGACTTCAGGTAAGTCCAGGCCCTCACGAAGTAAGTTGATGCCGATCAAGACGTCGTATTCTCCGGTACGCAATTCTCGTAGGAGTTCTACACGCCGCAAAGTATCAACTTCTGAGTGGAGATAGCGCACGCGAACGCCTCGCTCCTGGAGGTAGTCGGTAAGGTCTTCAGACATTTTCTTAGTAAGTGTTGTGACTAAAACTCGCTCATTTTTTGCAGCGCGGATATTTATCTCTTCAAGTAAATCATCAATCTGACCCTTAATTGGTTTGATGATAATCGCAGGATCGACCAAACCTGTTGGGCGGATCACTTGTTCGACGACATCTCCCCCAACTTTCTCCATTTCGTATTTACCAGGAGTAGCGGAGAGATAGAGCGTCTGTCCTACGCGTTCTAGGAACTCTGGCCACTTTAAAGGACGATTATCTAAGGCGCTCGGCAATCTAAATCCATGCTCGACAAGGGTGCGTTTACGAGAGGCATCACCTTCATACATCGCACCTATCTGCGGAACAGTCACGTGGCTTTCGTCGATTACCACTAAGAAATCATCAGGGAAATAATCCAAAAGGCAGTGTGGGGCAGAACCAGGAATGCGATCATCAAGGTGGCGAGAATAGTTCTCGATACCTGAGCAAAATCCCAGTTGTTCCATCATCTCTATATCGAAAGTTGTACGCATACGAAGACGTTGCGCCTCCAATAACTTGCCCTGTTTCTCAAAAGCATTGAGCTGTATCTGAAGTTCATCCTGAATGTCACCAATGGCGCGCTTCATAGTCTCAGGGCTTGCCGCATAGTGTGTTGCAGGGAAGATATGAACTTCACTTTCGTCACGGATGATTTCACCCGTCAGCGGGTGCAAGGTCATGATCTTTTCAATTTCATCGCCGAACATCTCAATACGGATTGCTAGTTCTTCGTACATTGGAATAATCTCGATCGTATCTCCACGAACACGGAAGGTGCCACGCTCAAAGGCAATGTCATTGCGCTTGTATTGGACATCGACAAACTTGCGAAGGAGAGCGTTGCGTTCGATCTCGTCCCCTACCTTGATATGGAGCATGCGATCGATATATTCCTGAGGTG
>CANESA010000102.1 GCA_947440735.1 Candidatus Nanopelagicaceae bacterium | reverse complement strand
GCAAGTTCAAATCCATCAACATAGAGATCCCACTTTTCTGCAACTCCAGGAATCTCACGGTGTGCACGAACAAGTGGAGAGGTATCTACGGGGTATCCCATGACAAAAGTTGGTTCAATCAATTTATCCTGAGCAACGTGTTCAAAGATCTCTTCTGCAAGCTTGCCGGTGATCCACTTTGGATCGATCTTCATCCCAAGCTTGGTTGCAAACTTCTTCAATTCTTCAATAGGGGTAAGGGCTGTGACGGTCTCACCGACACCTTCAGAGATCGCATCGTAGAGAGAAATTTCTTTCCACTTTCCCCCTAGATCTGCCTGACGTCCATCAAGGTGTGTAACAACGTGCGAGCCAGAGATTGCAATCGCTGCATTTTGAATCAGTGAACGTGTGAGATCTGCGATCGATCTCCAATCACCATATGCCTGATAAGTCTCGATCATCGCAAACTCTGGTGAGTGTGATGAATCAGCGCCTTCATTGCGGAAGTTGCGGTTAATTTCAAATACACGCTCGAGGCCACCTGCTACGCAACGCTTAAGAAATAGTTCTGGTGCAATACGTAGAAAGAGATCAATGTCGTAGGCATTTGAAAATGTTTTAAATGGTCGTGCAGCCGCTCCACCGTGCATGACTTGCAACATAGGAGTTTCAACTTCGATAAATTCTTGATTGGTAAATGTTTCGCGAAGTGAGCGCATTACCTGTGGACGCAAACGCGCAACTGTGCGAGCTTCTGGTCTGACGATCAGATCGACATAACGCATACGCACACGAGTCTCTTCAGACATTGGCTTATGATCATTTGGCAAAGGTCGAAGAGATTTAGATGCCATCGTCCATGAATCTGCAAGGAGTGAAAGCTCTCCGCGCTTTGATGTAATTATCTCACCAGTAACGCTGACGATATCTCCGAGATCTACATCGCTCTTCCACGCATCAAGTTGTTCTTGCCCAACTTTGTCGAGAGAGAGCATCGCTTGAAGCTCGGTGCCATCTCCTTCACGCAACGTTGCAAAGCAGAGCTTTCCGGTATCGCGCTTAAAAATAATTCGACCTGTAAGAGATGCTTGATCCCCTGTTGCAGTATCTATCTCTACAGCTGCGTACTTCTCGCGAACCTCTTTAAGAGTATGTGTACGTGCAACAGCAACCGGGTATGGATCGACTCCGCGCTCAATCAAATGGGCGCGCTTCTCGCGACGAATCCGCAGTTGTTCTGGGAGGTCGTCTTCAGCCGGTGCTGGTGGTTGCGTACTCATAGGATCGGCAGTCTACCTTTTAGATATTTTTCTCGTGAATAAGGCGCAATCCAATAAGCGTTAAATCGGGCTCGTATTCATCAATTGACTCGCTGACATCAATAACAAGTGGGGCTAATCCGCCGGTTGCAATGACAGTGGGTGCTTGGTCATAGCTCAAAGCCAACTCAGCGGTGATTTTTTCTACAAGGCGATCAACTTGTCCAGCAAATCCAAAGATTGTTCCTGATTGCAAAGCCTCAACTGTGTTCTTACCGATTGCATTCTTAGGGCGAATCAACTCGACTTTTCGAAGTTGAGCAGCGCGTGCGGCAAGTGCATCGACAGAGATCTCGATTCCTGGCGCAAGTGCTCCCCCTAAGAATTCGCCCTTGGGCGAGACCACATCAAGGTTGGTCGATGTTCCAAAATCTACAACGATCGCTGGACCACCGTAGAGAGTGTGCGCTGCAAGAGTATTAACGATGCGATCTGCGCCAATCTCTTTTGGATTATCAACTAAGAGAGGAACACCGGTCTTAGTACCTGGTTCAACAATTGTTGTCGGAAGATCAGAGAAATACGTTGCAATCATCGTTCGAAGCTCGCGTAGCGTGGCTGGAACTGTTGAACAGATAGAGAGCCCAGAGATTGTGTACCCCTGTACGAGTGCATTAATTTGAAGTGACATCTCATCAGCGGTTGAGCGTGGGTCAGTCTTTACGCGCCATGACTTGATGAGATCTTCTCCATCAAATAAACCTAAGACGGTGTTGGTATTACCCACATCGATTGTTAATAGCATGACTACTCCGCTCTCTCTTCTAATTTCATATCTCTAGTTGCATATCTAAGGCAATATCTAAAACAGGTGCTGAATGTGTCAGCGCACCAATCGCTAAATAATCCACACCGGATTGGGCATATGCCTTGGCGTTCTCTAGTGAAATTCCACCCGATGCCTCTAACTTAAAACGTCCCGCTACAAATGCGACGGCCTCTTTGCATTGTGCTGGTGTCATATTGTCGAGCAGAACCAAGTCTGGGCTCTGGGCAGCAACCTCTTTGAGCTGATCAAGAGAGTCAACTTCAATCTCAATAAGCGCATCTGGGAATGCTGCTCGCACCTTTGAAAATGCTGCGATTACTCCCCCGGCCGCTGCAATGTGATTATCTTTTATCAGCGCAGCATCGCTCAGTGATAAACGATGATTGGCTCCACCACCTGCAACAACTGCAGCCTTTTCCAGCAATCGCATTCCTGGAGTTGTCTTACGGGTATCTCTAATTGTGCAGGTGGTTCCTGCAATTGCTTCAACCCATGCGTGCGTTAGCGTCGCGATTCCACCAAGGTGGCCGAGAAAATTAAGCGCTGTGCGTTCTGCCAATAAAATTGCTCGAGTATCACCGCGTACAGTCATTACAACTGATCCAGCTTTGACCGCATCACCATCTTTGAGGTGTATTTGAATTTCTGTAACACCGACTTCACGGAGCGTGGCTTCAGCCATTTCGACTCCAGCAAGAATTCCTGCCTTGCGAGCAACGAAATCTGCAACAACACTTTCACTGCCAGAGACAGTTGCGACAGAGGTAATGTCCTGGCCTCCTGCTAAATCTTCAGCTAAAGCTCTTCGAATAAGATCGAGATCGACCATCACTTCACCTCCTGATATTCGGTATGCCAATTACCAGATTGATCTAACTTTTGATTAATGCGCTTGCGCCAAAGATCACTGGTCTCTGGAAAATCTGCTCGCCAATGAGAACCACGAGTCTCTTGGCGAATGAGTGCCGCCTTTAAAATTGCCTGAGCAAGTTGGAAGAGATTTGTTGTCTCCCATGCCTCTACGCAAGGCGCAGTACTTGTGCGATCTCCAATACGAGTCAGATCAGAACTTGTTTCAACAAGTGAATCTGAAGAACGTAGTACTCCTGCGCCACGACTCATACTCACCTGAATGAGATTGCGAACTTCGGGATCAAGTAAAATCTCAGGTGAGTTATTTGCTACCGGCTCTGCAATTTCAGCCATTCTCGCTGCGATATCGCTAGCAATTCGGGCGCTAAATACCAGGCCTTCCAAGAGTGAGTTAGAGGCCAAACGATTTGCTCCATGTACTCCAGAACAAGCGGTCTCACCACATGCATATAGGCCCTTCACGCTGGTGCGGCCATTGAGATCAACGCGCACTCCACCAGATGCGTAATGTGATGCGGGAGCTACTGGAATCAAATCCTTCGCAGGGTTAATTCCATGTGCGATACATGATGCGTAAATTGTTGGGAAACGTTTCTCAAATCCTTCAAGATGGCGAACATC
>CANESA010000101.1 GCA_947440735.1 Candidatus Nanopelagicaceae bacterium | reverse complement strand
GATGGTGTTGCACTCTCTGAGAAGTTATCTGCTGAAGAGATCGCAGATCTCGTAGATCGCACACGTAATGGTGGCGCAGAAGTTGTCGCACTCCTTAAGACTGGCTCTGCCTACTACGCACCATCTGCAGCGGCAGCGCGTATGGCTAAGGCTGTTATTGAAGATTCAGGCGCTGTAATGCCAGTGTGTGCATGGGTTGATGGCGAATATGGAATCTCAGGTGTCTATCTCGGAGTTGAAGCAGCAATTGGACGCGAAGGTGTGAAGAAAGTTGTCGAAACGGCTCTCACCGATTCAGAGTTAGCTTCTCTCAAAGAAGCGGCAGAGGCAGTTCGTAGCAAGCAAGCAGATGTTCAAACACTTTAAGGCTGACAAACAATAGGTAAAGGATAATCATGAGCAAGATCAAAGTTACAGGAACCGTTGTTGAGCTAGATGGCGATGAGATGACTCGCATCATCTGGCAATTCATCAAGGACTCACTCATTCTTCCTTACCTCGATGTCAATCTTGAGTATTACGACCTCGGTATGGAAAATCGCGATGCAACAGATGATCAGGTCACCATAGATTCAGCTCGAGCAATTCAAAAGCATGGCGTTGGCATTAAGTGCGCCACGATTACTCCTGATGAGGCTCGCGTAGAAGAGTTCGGCCTCAAGAAGATGTGGAAGTCTCCAAACGGAACTATTCGCAATATTCTTGGTGGCGTAATTTTCCGCGAACCAATCATCATTAGTAATGTTCCTCGTCTGGTTCCACACTGGACCAAGCCAATCGTGATTGGCCGCCATGCATTTGGCGATCAGTACAAGGCGACTGATATTAAGGTTCCTGGTCCAGGAAAGCTCACACTTTCTTATGTTCCAGAAGGTGGCGGAGAGCCAACGAACCTCGAGGTATTTGATTTCAAATCTTCAGGTGTGGCGATGGCGATGTATAACGTTGATGATTCAATCCGCGACTTTGCTCGCGCATCATTGAATTACGGCCTGCTTCGTAAATTCCCTGTCTACCTTTCCACAAAGAACACCATCTTGAAGGCCTATGACGGTCGCTTTAAAGATATCTTCCAAGAGATTTTCGAAGCAGAGTTCAAGAAAGATTTCGATGCAGCTGGAATTTGGTATGAGCATCGCCTGATCGACGACATGGTCGCTATGTCACTTCGCATGGATGGTGGTTATGTCTGGGCCTGTAAGAATTACGACGGAGATGTTCAGTCAGATACCGTCGCACAGGGATATGGCTCACTTGGTTTGATGACGTCAGTCTTGATGACACCAGATGGAAAGATCTGCGAATCAGAGGCAGCTCACGGCACAGTCACACGTCACTACCGCGATCACCAGGCAGGCAAGGCAACATCTACCAACCCGATCGCATCAATCTTTGCGTGGACTCAAGGTCTTGCACACCGTGCAAAGCTAGATAACAACGCTGAACTTGCGAAGTTCTCAAAGACTCTCGAGCGCGTATGCATCGAAACCGTCGAACAAGGAAAGATGACGAAAGATCTTGCTCTGCTTATCTCTAAGGAAGCGCCGTACCAAACAACGCAGGAGTTCCTCGCTTCAATCGATGAGAATCTCAAGAAGGCGATGGCGTAATAGCCCTGACAATTAAATAAAAAAGCCCGCCGGATCACCGGCGGGCTTTTTTATTGAGAATTTATTACTTGGCTAGAAACGCTCTCCAGATGTTGCACTGAAGAGGTGAACTGAACTCTGGTTAGCAGAGACAGTAACTGTCTGGCCAGGGCGTGGTGGGTTCTTTGGATCCCAACGCACGATTACCTGAGCACCTTCATCAGTTACATTTGCAAACTTCACTGATGAATCAGCTGGCTTTCCGTAGACGAATGCATCTGAGCCGAGCTCTTCAACAACCTCTACGACAACATCAAAACCAGAAGATGCAGGTGAAAATCCTTCTGGGCGGATACCGACGGTCACTGATGCACCAGCAGATGCTGGTACAGCGATCTCAAGATTTCCAAGCTTTGCCTTGCCACCAACGACTGGCGCAGTGAGAAGGTTCATTGCAGGAGAGCCAATGAAACCTGCAACGAAAGCATTTGCTGGGTTGTCATAGAGATTACGTGGTGTATCAACTTGCTGTAGGAGACCATCCTTAAGAACTGCAACACGATCACCCATGGTCATAGCTTCAACCTGGTCGTGTGTTACATAAACGGTGGTGATTCCAAGGCGACGCTGCAGAGCAGCAATCTGTGTACGAGTTGCTACACGCAACTTCGCATCAAGGTTTGAGAGAGGCTCATCCATAAGGAATACCTGAGGTTCGCGAACAATCGCACGACCCATAGCAACGCGCTGACGCTGTCCACCTGAAAGAGCCTTTGGCTTACGATCAAGATATGGCTCAAGGTCGAGCAACTTTGCAGCATCACGGACGCGCTTATCGCGCTCTTCCTTAGACTTTCCTGCGATCTTAAGAGCAAATCCCATGTTCTCAGCCACAGTCATGTGTGGGTAGAGCGCGT
The DNA here is from genome assembly GCA_947440735.1 of Candidatus Nanopelagicaceae bacterium. The sequence continues at coordinate 1,079 of CANESA010000101.1, read as the reverse complement.
AGGACTGGAAGACCATTGCGATGTCGCGATCTTTAGGTGCAACGTTAGTTACATCTTTATCGCCGATGAGAATACGACCAGCATCGATCTCTTCAAGACCAGCCAACATACGTAGTGATGTTGACTTTCCACAACCTGAAGGTCCAACAAGAACAAGGAACTCGCCATCGTTAACAACGAGGTTGAGCTTGTTGACTGCTGGTGCGGTTGTGCCTGGATAGATACGTGATGCGGCTTCGAATGTTACGGATGCCATGATAAGCAACTCCTTCTCCGGGCAGGTACGTGCCCGACGGTCCGAGGATGAAGGTGTCCACCGGTTGGTGAACGGATGAAGGCTACGACAGGAGGGCGCGAAATGGAAGGGAACTCGGTAGACTTCTCCCATCATGGAGAGCCACTCGATTAGCTCACTTTTAGGCGATATTGGCATCGTTGCCCTGCTTATTGCCCTCGGAGGCCTCTTTGTCGCTGCCGAAATCGCCCTCATCTCCCTGCGCGAGAGCCAGATCAAACAGATCGCCTTAAAGGGAAAGCGCGGGGCCAAGGTTGCCCATTTAGCCTCCAATCCCAATCGCCTTCTTGGCGCTGTCCAGATTGGTGTCACATTTTGTGGATTTTTATCAGCAGCCCTTGGCGCAGAGCGTCTGGGTGAATACGTCATTCCGTGGCTTGAAGATTTAGGTCTTTCAAGTAGCGCTGCTCGAGGAATATCACTCGTTGGGCTCACTCTTGTCATCGCATATTTTTCACTCGTCTTTGGCGAACTTGTTCCTAAGCGTCTTGCACTCTCTCGAACAGAGCCAATCGCGCTGACGTTCGCAGGATTGATTGATGTCACAGCCAAATTATTTAGACCCATCATCTGGCTCCTTTCCCATTCAACAAACTTTGTAGTTCGCATCTTCGGAATAGATCCCAACGAACAACGAAGCGCGATGTCAGAAGAAGAGTTACTTGACTTAGTGGCAGGCCATGCAGCTCTCACAGATGAAGAGCGAGATATCGTTGAAGAAGTCTTTAATGCATCTGAACGCCAGATTCATGAGGTCATGGTGCCGCGCACTGAAGTTGACTTC
>CANESA010000100.1 GCA_947440735.1 Candidatus Nanopelagicaceae bacterium | reverse complement strand
GAGACCGCTGCGATAACTTTTCCATTAGGTCCGCGTACAGGTGCAGATACTGAAGCAACGCCTGCTTCGCGCTCTCCAACTGATTGTGCCCATCCGCGACGACGATCTGCAGCAAGGTGAGCGGCGGTAAAGCGCGCATTCTTTAAACCGCGATGAAGCTTCTCGGAATCTGCCCACGCTAAAAGTATTTGAGCAGCAGAGCCTGCAGTCATTGTGAGCGAAGCACCGACCGGAACTGAATCGCGTAGACCTGATAGACGTTCAGCAACTGCGACGCAGATTCGGATATCTCCCTGGCGGCGGTAGAGCTGAGCGGATTCACCTGTTGCATCACGGAGAGCGGCCAGTGCTGGACCAGCAGCGGCAAGTAAACGATCTTCACCTGCAGCACCTGCAAGTTCGCCAGAGCGAGGACCTAAAATAAAGCGCCCGGTGAGATCACGGGTTACCAGACGGTGAAATTCGAGGGCAACGGCTAAGCGGTGAGCGGTGGGGCGGGCGATACCTGTTGCTGCTACTAGCTCTGCAAGTGAGTGCGGGCCAGATTCTAAGGTCGCTAAAATTGCCACGGCTTTATCTAATACGCCGACTCCGCTATTCTTTCTATCCACCAGGTGATATTAACATCCCACCTAGTGAGATGCAAATAGTGAGTACAAAGGGGTAACGATGGGAAAGACACTTGCAGAGAAGATCTGGAGAGAACATATTGTTCGCCAGGCTGATGGTGAGCCTGACCTTCTCTATATTGATCTCCACCTCATACACGAAGTAACGAGTCCACAAGCCTTTGATGGATTGCGTCAAACGAACCGCACTGTGCGTCGCCCAGATTTAACTATCGCAACTGAAGATCACAATGTGCCGACGCTAGATATTTTAAAGCCCATTGCAGATCCGGTTTCAAAACTTCAAGTAGATACTCTTCGCGCAAATTGCAAAGAATTTGGTGTTCGCCTGCATTCTCTCGGTGATCTCGATCAAGGCGTGGTCCATGTCGTTGGTCCGCAGCTTGGAATTACACAGCCAGGAATGACAATCGTTTGCGGAGATTCACATACCTCAACACATGGTGCATTTGGAGCAATCGCATTCGGAATTGGTACATCTGAAGTTGAGCATGTTCTTGCAACTCAGACCCTTCCATCAACTCGCCCAAAGACAATGGCGATCAATGTTGAGGGAAGCCTGAAGCCAGGGGTTACATCAAAAGACATCATCCTTGCCATTATTGCCAAAATTGGCACAGGTGGGGGACAGGGCTACATTATTGAATATCGCGGAAGCGCAATCCGCGCTCTCTCAATGGAGAGCCGCATGACAGTGTGCAACATGTCTATCGAGGCAGGCGCCCGCGCTGGTCTTATCGCACCTGATGAAACTACATTTGAATACATCAAGGGCAAACCACACGCTCCAGAAAATTGGGATGAGGCACTTGCTTATTGGAAGACGCTCTTCACCGATAGTGATGCACAATTTGATGTTGAAGTTGAGCTCAGCGCAGATGATCTCGAGCCATTTGTAACATGGGGTACCAACCCTGGCCAAGGTTTGCCACTTAATGGCAGTGTTCCAAATCCTGCAGATTATGCAGATTCATCAGAGCGCGCATCAGCAGAGCGCGCACTTGAGTACATGGGACTCACCGCCGGCACACCCCTCAAAGAGATAGCTATTGACACTGTTTTCTTGGGCTCATGTACCAATGGCCGAATCGAAGATCTTCGCAGCGCCGCAGAAGTTGTTAAGGGTAAGAAGATTGCCTCAACACTTCGCATGTTAGTTGTGCCTGGATCTGCGCGAGTTCGCTTACAGGCAGAGGCGGAAGGTCTAGATAAGGTCTTTATCGATGCCGGAGCAGAGTGGCGAAATGCCGGATGTTCTATGTGTCTTGGAATGAATCCTGATCAGCTAGCTGTCGGAGAGCGATCAGCATCAACGTCCAACCGCAACTTCGAAGGTCGCCAAGGAAAAGGTGGACGTACTCACTTGGTGAGCCCACTTGTTGCAGCAGCAACCGCACTCCGCGGAAAACTCTCTTCGCCTGCGGATTTGTAAGGAGATATGACAATGGAGAAATTCATCAAGCACACAGGTACCGGAGTTCCGCTACGTCGTAGCAACGTTGATACCGATCAGATCATTCCAGCTGTCTACCTCAAGCGCGTTACTCGCAGCGGTTTTGAAGATGGACTCTTTGCAGCCTGGCGCAACGATCCAGAGTTTGTACTCAACAAGGCAGAGTTCAAAGCAGGCACCGTCCTCCTTGCCGGAGCAGATTTTGGAACAGGCTCTTCACGTGAGCACGCAGTGTGGGCCCTGCAGAACTACGGCTTCAAGGTAGTTATCTCTTCTCGCTTTGCAGATATCTTCCGTGGCAATTCGCTCAAGGGTGGACTTCTGACTGTGATTCTGCCGCAAGCAGATGTTGAGGCCATGTGGGCAGCCGTTGAGGCAGATCCCACGACAGAAATCACTGTTGATTTGGAGAGCCGCACAGTTTCATATGGATCGATCTCTCATCCATTTGCAATCGATGACTACACGCGTTGGCGCCTAATGGAAGGCCTCGACGACATCGGATTAACCTTGAAACAGACTGATTCCATCGATGCATTTGAAGAAAAACGCGCATCACATAAGCCTGCAACGCTTCCAATTCGCTCGTAAGAGTTAAAAACAAGCGTGAAATAAGGCTTTTCACGCTGAGGGTGATTGAGATCTGTAAAACTCTCAACTGATGAATGAGGGTTTTTTACGCGTAAAAAGTGCGATTTCTTTGAAATATTAAATTGCGACACGCCCACCTTAATGTAGGCATCACCCCTATACCTAGTTTAAGTTTTACACAGGTTAAGCAAAAGCTTAATTTTAAGCGTAAAACTAAGGGGATTTTGATGAATAAGGCCCAATTCATTGCCGCGTTGGCCCCACACTTCAACGACAGCAAGAAGGATGCAGCTCACGCTGTAGATATCGTTTTTGACACAATCACACGCACAATGGCGCGTGGTGAAGATGTCATGATCAACGATTTCGGTAAGTTCAAGAAGGTTGATCGCAAGGCACGTATGGGTCGTAACCCATTCACCGGCGAGACAATCAAGATCAAGGCTTCAAAGAAGGCTCGCTTCTTGCCAGCTAAGGCTCTTAAGGAAATTGTTGCTGGCGATCGCAAGCTCGCTCCAGCTCCAAAGCCAGAACCAAAGCCAGTTGCAAAGCCTGTAGCAAAGAAGGCAGCTCCTAAGAAGGCTGCTAAGAAGAAGGTTGTAAAGAAGGCAGCAAAGAAGGCTCCTAAGAAGGCAGCGAAGAAGGTTGTTCGCAAGGCCGCTCCTAAGAAGGCTGCTAAGAAGGTTGTTCGCAAGAAGAAGTAATCTCTTCTTTAATAAGGCCCACGCTCTGAGCGTGGGCCTTATTTTTTATCTTAATTTCTCTGGCCAGCGGCCCACAAAGGGCTGTGCCCGACTTAGAATTACTCCATGTCGAGATCAGGTGCTGGGAGTTCCAAGCCCCTCAAGATTCGCTTCAATCCTCCTACCGGCTATCCATTAGGTGTAAATCCGACATTTCGATTCTGTGCATCGATCCTGATTCCCATCATGAAGCTCGT
>CANESA010000099.1 GCA_947440735.1 Candidatus Nanopelagicaceae bacterium | reverse complement strand
TGAAGTCTTCTCACAGTGCGAACATCACCTCACACCATTTCATGGCGTTGCGCACGTGGGTTACATTCCGCGCGGAAAGATCACTGGGCTTTCAAAGATTGCACGACTTGTAGACCTGTATGCAAAGCGCCCACAAGTACAAGAGCGCTTAACCACCCAAATTGCAGATGCCTTGGTGAAGATACTCAATCCACTGGGTGTGATTGTAATTATAGATTGTGAACATTTATGTATGTCGATGCGTGGAGTCAAGAAATCTCAAGCACGCACAACTACTAGTGCTGTCCGTGGTGCGCTACGCGATGCAACAACACGCGCAGAGGCAATTAGCTTAATTACGAATCGCTAACGAGAGCTATTTCCAATGTTGGTGATGGGTATTCTCAACGTCACACCTGATTCATTTTCTGATGGTGGAGAGTTTGAATCTTTCGAATCTGCTGTGGCGCATGGCCTTGCAATGATCGCCGAAGGCGCAGACATAATCGATATTGGTGGGGAATCTACCCGCCCAGGTGCCGTACGAATTACTGAGGAAGAAGAGTTATCTCGCGTCATCCCGGTTATCAAAGAACTCGCACACCACGGCGCAGTAATTTCGATTGACACGATGCGCTCAGGTGTAGCGCGTGCTGCAGTAGAAGCAGGTGCGACTTACATTAACGATGTCAGTGGGGGGCTTGCAGATTCACAGATGCACCAAGTCGCCGCAGAGCTAGGTGCAAAATACATCTTGATGCATTGGCGCGGACACTCAGTCGATATGATTTCCAAGGCGATCTATAGCGATGTTGTGGAAGAAGTTAAAGCAGAGCTCATGGAACAAGTGGGTAAGGCCATCGCTGTAGGAATAGCGAAAGAGAAAATTATTCTTGATCCAGGTATTGGTTTTGCTAAAGAGAGTGAACACAATTGGGAGCTCATCCACCGCATCACTGAGATTGTTGATCTGGGATACCCCGTTCTTGTGGGCGCATCGCGCAAACGTTTCTTAGGCGGGGACTCACCTAGTGAACGCGAAGCGGCAACGTTAAAAATTACAGAAGATCTTCTCACTACCGGTATCTGGGGCGTTAGAGTTCATAGTGTGGCTCCACATAAGGCGGTGATTACACGTGTCTGATCAGATCAGAGTGACAGGAATTAAGGCGCTTGGTTATCACGGCGTGCTTCCACATGAGGCTACCGAGGGACAAGACTTTATTGTTGATCTTCTCATCACGTTAGATTTGCGCGCAGTATCTCTCTCTGATGATTTACAAGAAACAATTAACTATGCAGATTTAGCACAGATCGCTCATGACAATATCGTGGGAGAGCGCGTGCAGTTGATCGAACGACTTGCTGGCAGGATCGCAGAAGAGATCTCATCGGCGTACTCACAAATTACCTCGGTGAGTGTGACTGTTCATAAGCCACACGCACCTGTGACAGTCGATTTTGAAGATATCTCGGTCACCATCACGCGATGAAAGCAGTTATCGCACTAGGGGCCAATCTAGGTAACCCCCAAGAAGATATCGATCTTGCCGTGGCACTTCTGAGAGAAGCAACAGATCTCACCGCACTCTCTTCGATGTATGTAACCAAACCAGTGGGTGGACCCGTTCAACCTGATTACATCAACGCCGTGGCACTTGCAGAAAGTGATCTTCCTGCAGCCGATTTCTTAAGCATGCTTCATGGGATTGAGGCTGCGCTCGGACGAGAACGAAAAGAACACTGGGGACCGCGCACTATTGATCTCGATCTCATTCAATACGGAAGTATCTTGAGTTATAGCGATGAGTTGCTGCTGCCTCATCCTCGCGCCCACGAGCGACTTTTTGTTATCGAGCCATGGCATGAAATTGAGCCTGATGGAATTTTGTTAACGCATGGTCGAATCGACGGACTTTTACGCACACTTTTGGAGCAGGAGCAGTAAGGCTCTAAACTTTCCTTAATTGTCGAGCCCGGTACCTGAAAGGACTGGAGCCATGAAGATAGTTACAGATGCATCAGAGCTGGTACACGGCTGCGCATTTGTTCCAACTATGGGAGCTCTTCATAGTGGCCACCAATCACTCTTTAGAATTGCAGCATCACGTAGCGAACAAGTTTTAGCTTCAATCTTTGTGAACCCATTGCAATTTGAAAGTTCCGAGGATTTGGAAAAATATCCACGCACTCCTGAGAAAGATATTGAGATTGCAGAAGCTGCTGGCGTTACTCATCTCTGGTTTCCACGCTACGAAGAGATCTATCCAGAAGGTTTTGAAAAAGTTTTAGCCGGACCATTAGGAAATATCTATGAAGGCGCATCGCGTCCTGGGCATTTTGACGGTGTAGTAACTGTTGTCAGTCGCCTCTTTGAATTAGCTCAACCAAAGAGTGCAATCTTTGGAGAGAAAGATTTTCAACAACTAGCGCTGATTAAAAAAATGAAGTCAGGTGTTGAGATTATTGCCGCGCCAACAATCAGAGAGAGCGATGGGCTTGCACTCTCTTCTCGCAATGTGCGCCTTGACCCTGCTGCTCGCAAGGCAGCGACTGTGATTTCACGGGCGCTCTTTGCAGCCTCTAATGAACAGAACCTTGAATCTGCTCAATCCATGATGCTGCATGTTCTAAGCGAAGAGACTACATTTAGCTGTGACTATGCAGAGATCATCGATGAAGATGAGTTCACTCAAGCTACTGATTCCACGCTGCACGCTCGAGCGATTATCGCTGGCTGGATTAATGGCATACGTTTGATCGACAATATCTCTATGAACCAGGGGGTGCGCTCATGAAGTTACTTGCACCTGCCCCTGGTTGGAGCGCACAGGCTGATGTAATTGTTGTTGGCTCTGGAATCGCAGGACTTACAACCGCACTACAAGTGCGCACCTTTGGTCTATCTGTTCTCCTCGTAACAAAGGCAAAAGTTGATGAAGGTTCGACAAAGTGGGCACAAGGTGGAATTGCAGCAGCTCTCGGTGAAGATGATTCACCTCTAGCGCACGAAAAAGATACCTTGGTTGCAGGTGCCGGCCTCTGCGATAGCGAAGCGGTTCGTGTACTGGTTACAGAAGGACCAGATGCGGTTCGCACGCTTATTGCACGCGGTGCAAAATTTGACCTTGAAGCAAGTGGTGAAATGTCGCTGACTCGTGAAGGTGGGCATCTACAGAACCGAATTATACATGCAGGTGGAGATGCAACAGGTGCTGAAGTCGAACGTGCGTTGATTGCTGCAATTAATAGCGATCCACACATTGAATTAATTGAACATGCGCTAGTTCTAGATGCACTTAAAGATAAAGATGGCGCAGTCTGTGGTGTAACTCTGCACGTGATCGGAGCCGGTAGTCGCGACGGAGTCGGGCAGGCTCGTGCTCGCGCAGTTGTACTTGCAACCGGTGGACTTGGACAGGTATTTGCACAAACAACTAATCCATCAGTTTCGACAGGTGATGGAGTAGCGCTGGCACTTCGTGCAGGGGCCGCCGTTGCAGATGTGGAATTTATTCAATTTCATCCCACAGTTTTATGGTTAGGTGAAAGTTCAGAAGGTCAACAACCTCTTATTAGTGAAGCTGTTCGTGGTGAAGGTGCATACCTTGTAGACCACAACGGAGATCGATTTATGAAAGAAATCC
>CANESA010000098.1 GCA_947440735.1 Candidatus Nanopelagicaceae bacterium | reverse complement strand
TGGATAAAGCGTGAAAGTTTCAATTATCGGCCAGGGCTATGTCGGCCTGACGATCTCGGTCTTTGCCGCAGATCATCACAGCGTGGTGGGTTTTGATAAAAACCAAGGTGTTGTCGATGCTTTGAATGCGGGAAGATCTCATATTGAGGGAGTTGATTCGGCAGATCTTGCAAAACATATCGCAAGCGGCAGTTTTAAAGCCACAACCAACGCTGTAGAGATTGCTGGTTCTGATGTTGTTGTGATTGCAGTTCCAACACCGCTTACTAAGGATCGCAAACCTGATCTCACTTTTGTTGAGGCGGCGTGCAAGACAATTGGAGAAAACTTAAAGACGCCAGCGCTGATCATCAATGAATCAACATCTTTCCCAGGCACTGTTCGTAATTTGATTAAGTCGGAGATTGAGAAGTATTCAAGTGACACGATCGCTCATATGTATGCAGTCTCTCCGGAGAGAGTAGATCCAGGTCGCACTGATTGGGATCAGAAGAACACTCCGCGCCTTTATGCTGGTCTAACGCCGGAAGCATCAAAGGCTGTTCGTGAGTTTTACTCAACGTTCTGTGACAATTTAGTTGAGGTGTCCTCCCCTGAAGTGGCAGAAGCGGCAAAGTTATTTGAGAATACTTTCAGACAGGTAAATATCGCACTCGTCAATGAATTTGCACAGATTGCTCATGCACTTGGTATTTCAGTGTATGAAACCTTAGATGCAGCTGCCACCAAGCCTTACGGATTCATGAAATTTATGCCAAGTGCTGGCGTTGGTGGGCATTGCATTCCTGTGGATCCTTCATATTTGGCAGATACAGCAGCGCGTGTTGGGGTACCGGCGACCTTTATTGAACGAGCGAATGAAGTAAATCTTGAGATGGCTGCCTACGTTGTTGATCGTGTTACAGCCGATAACGGTGGAAGCCTTAAAGGTAAATCTGTGCAAGTTGTAGGTGTTGCTTACAAACCTAATGTGGCCGATGTGCGTGAGACCCCTGCAGAACTTGTAATTGAAGAGCTCAAGAAGGCGGGAGCTACGGTTACCTGGAGCGATGATTTGGTAGCAAGTTGGATGGGTGAAACTTCAACACCACTAGGCGGATCAGATATCGCCGTAGTCGTGACGCTGCATTCGGTGACAGATGCTGCAGCCGTACTTAAATCAGCGCCCTATGTATTTGATACAACGGGCAAGGTAAAAGGCGCGCACTCGCTTTAAGTTAGCCGACGCGTTCATTGAGTTCTTTACGGAGCGCTAAGAAGGCAACAACCTGCAAGAAAATACTCATAGACATCGTTGGGATACGGAATCTGTGATCTCCGATTGTTCCGATGGAGATAAGCCACGAGAGAAGAACCGGTGTGAGAACTATTTGGGCCAAGAATTTTTCATCTGTGCCAATCTTTCGTAACACTCGGTAGCCAGCAAATAAGAAGATCATCTGTCCGAGGATCCATCCCCATGAGACTAAAATTCCAAATGGTCCATATACAAAGTCTCGACCACTCTGGGAACTAATTGCAACTTGATGCGCAGGAGAAATCTTTAACCATGGGTTTCGTGCCATGGTTCCTTCAACTTCAGGGCCAGACCAAGTGGACCAGAAGAAAAGGGCTTTGTTAAATGAAAGTCGAGCAGTATCAACTGGGTTTGTGAAATACCACTTGACTACGCAGATAACGACCTCATTATCGGTAACCGATGTAGCAGGAGCCTTCGGCTCACAAGGAACTTCAGGACCGGTGCGAGCATAGCCACCTGAAGTATCAGGACCAGCACCAATGCGCATGGTCACACCAAGGTTGGTAGAGATCGTAGCTTTATCAATAACAACTGTGTTGCGGTAGATCATGATTGCAGGGGCAATCATCATGATTGCTGTGACAAGAGCAGCGACACGAATGCGATTTTTGGTGCCAACAACTTTTAGGGCCCATAGAATCGAAACGATTATTGCAATCAGTAGGAAGCGTGGCTGCATAAAGGTGGCTAGTGCAAACCAACCACCGACGTAGGCAACGTTGAGCCAGAATTTCTTATTGATAGTTGGGTTGGCATTTGCCCAGATGATTCCGGCAATCATCATGAAGCATGACGCGATAGGTGCTTCATATCCGATAGCCAGTGAAGATAGAGAAAGTGTTGGGTTAAATGTGATCAACATTGATACCCAGAAAGCTAGGTACTTAAGGGAAGAGGTGCGAAGTTTATTGGTGAAGAAGTATGTGGAGTAAGCAAAAAATAGTGATTGTAGGAAACTAATGATGTAGAAGAATTTAGTGATCGCTAACTCTGCAAATGGCCATAAGAGAAGCGGGTATCCAGCGGGCCAATAAGAAAGCTTTGGTTCTTTTGAGAAGAAACCATCTTTGAGTAATCCATCGACACCTGCCGTGTAATTCTCACCGTCGGCGCCGTACCACCCGCCAGATTGAATATTTCCCATGATGATGAATTTGATGAACAGTGCAATGAGTGGAATAGCAATTAGATACTTATGAAGTTTTGAATCTGAAATCTCTTTTTTGGCTGACTTTGCCATCTGCTTGGTGTTTTTATACTTAGCCATAGTTATCCTCGCATAGAGTTAGCGACGTCATCGATAATGGAATCAAGTGTGTTGGCAGGCGACCAGTTGATTGTGTTTTTGATCTTGGTGATGTCGGGGACGCGGCGCTGCATATCTTCGTAGCCAGCTGGGTAGGCATCTACATACGGGGTATAGGAGATGGCTGATGTTGATTTTGTTTGCTTAATAATTTGTTCTGCTAGCTGCTTGATTGATATTTCGCCGACTCCGCCGACGTTAAAGACATCGCCGATGGTGGAGTCGGTGGCGGCAAGTGTGAGGATGGCTTTGACGGCATCGTGCACGTGGCAGAAGACGCGTGATTGAGATCCATCGCCGTAGATGGTGATGGGTTCGTTGTTGAGAGCTGCTTGGACAAAACGTGGGAGGACCATTCCGTAGCGACCAGTCTGGCGTGGGCCGACGGTGTTGAAGAGGCGGACGGTGGTTACTTTGAGGCCTTCGGTTGTGTGGAGAGAATGTGCGACTGCTTCTTCAAGTGCTTTGGCGTCGGAGTAGGTCCAGCGAATTTTCTGTGGGGCCCCGACGACGCGATCTGATTCTTCATGAAGTGGTTGTTGTGGGTTCTTGCCGTAAATCTCAGATGTGCTTGCGATGATGAGGCGCTTCTTTAATTTTGTTGCGGCATTTAATACAACTTCAGATCCGGTGAAGTTAACCGATACTGATTCGATTGTTTTTTCTAAGATGGTGTTAACGCCAAGGGCCGCTGCCATATGTAGGACGAGGTCGGCAGGTGCCATCAGCTTTTCGATCAGGGCGCCATCGCGGATATCGCCTTGGACGAGTTCGATCTTGCCTTCGAGGTGGGCGATATTGGTGGCAGAGCCGGTTGTGAGGTTATCGAGGATGGTGACTGCATCCCCTCGGGCGATCAGAGCATCGGTGAGGTGGGAGCCGATAAAACCTGCACCACCGGTGATAAATACGCGCATAAGGGCAGTCTACGGGCTGAGGTGCTTTATCTGGTGGCACTTGAGAGAGTTCGGGAACTCTCAGGTTGGTAGGGCAAGATTGGGCCATGGTTGAAACCACGGGCGGATTTACTAGCGCAGGCCTTGAG
>CANESA010000097.1 GCA_947440735.1 Candidatus Nanopelagicaceae bacterium | reverse complement strand
TATGACTATCTCTTAAGCTTCCCGAAGAACGCCGCAGGGTTGCCAGAAGTCCCAGCATCCGATGCACGTTATAGCAAGACAACCGGAGAAGGTCGCTTTACCTGGTTGCCATAATCTAGAACAGTAGAAAATCCCCGCTCATTCTTGGTGCGATATCACACCAAGGTGAGCGGGGATTTTTTCTGCCTATCGCACTTCTATTTACCCACCCAACTTATAAAAAACTGTTCCGCACGAAGATAATCCTTGAGCCATGACCTACCCCCGCTTCATCAGAACCTGCCACAACTCCTCAACACCGTAGTACGCGGCAAATGTGCATTGGTGAGAAGAAAAAAAGACCTGCAGTGTGACCTGCAGGTCTTTTTCTGTAGCTCTAACCTTCTAGCTCTTCGATGGCTAAGAATCAAAAGAATAGCACCAAGTTTAGAGATGGTTGTGGGTTCGAATCCCACCAGTCACACGCTTCCTCAGAGGCTCTGGGATTTAGTCACCTGGAGCCTCTTTCTTACCCTTATCTAAGTGTAGATATTTCATACTGGTCGGACTTTGGCTCGTTTGTTCATAAATATTTCACCCAATGGATGGGGAATCGTCCTTTTGAGGGTCATCTGGCTTTTCTAGTGTGCGGGCATGGTGCATACAGGTAAATCGGCATTCGAAGAAGTTAATGAAAAGGTTTCTCAAGCCGGAGAAATCCTTGGCATTAAACCGGGAGTAATTTCCGCGCTAAGAAGTTGTGAACGAGAAGTCACTATCTCGATTCCGCTTCGTCGAGGGAGCGATGTTGAAGTTCTTACCGGATATCGAGTGCAACATTCCAGTGCTCGCGGACCCCGTAAAGGCGGAATCCGTTTTCATCAAAATGTCGATCTTGATGAAGTCCGCGCACTGGCATCGTTGATGACTTGGAAGACAGCGCTCATAGATGTCCCCTTTGGCGGAGCTAAAGGTGGCGTTGCTGTCGATGCATCAAAACTATCTCTGATTGAGAAAGAAGAGATAATCCGACGCTGGACACGATCACTCGTTCACGTTCTTGGACACCATCGTGATATCCCAGCGCCGGATATGGGAACCGATGCAAGAACAATGGCGTGGCTCATGGATGAGTTCCACAGGCTTGAAGGTTTCCAACCTGCATGTGTTACTGGAAAACCTGTGGAACTTTTCGGAGCCCCTGGTCGTGAGGAGGCAACTGGTCGAGGAGTTGCACGCATTGCGGCGGCGACTTTAGAAAAGCATGGCGTGAAAGTGAAGGGTGCAACTGTTGTGGTGCAGGGATTTGGAAATGTGGGCAGATATGCAGCCCTGGTCTGCCAGGAGCTGGGGATGAAGGTCATTGCGATCTCAGATGTGACAGGCGGGATTGCAAACCCTAAGGGGATCGATATTGCCGCGATCTTTGATCATCCGACTTTGGAGACTGTCGAGAGCGAAGATCGAATGAACGCCGGTGAAGTCTTGGAGATTAAGTGCGATGTCTTGATTCCTGCTGCCTTGGGTGGCGTCATCACAGAAAGCAACTGCGGCAAGATCAATGCAGATTTTATTGTTGAAGGGGCCAATCAGCCGTTGACGATTGCGGCAGATCTTGAGCTGCGCGGGCAAGGAGTGATTATCGTGCCGGATATTTTGGCTAACTCGGGCGGTGTGATGGGTTCATATTTTGAGTGGACACAGAACATCCAAGAGTTTTCATGGCCGATTGAGAAGTTCCGTAGCGAACTCGATGTTCGTATGGAGAAGGCATTTGGTAATGTGCATAAAGTTTCGAAGAAGTACTCAGTTGATCTTCGTACTGCAGCATTTCTAGTTTCGGTTGAGAGAGTGGCTAAGGCCTTTGAGCTACGAGGTTCGCTCGTTTAATTCGTGTTGCTAATTAGGCAGACTTTTGGCGTTCTTCCAAAAGTGCTAGCTGGATGAGTTCTTGATCTTGCAATTCAATTGCTCGACGTGAGCGACTGATGCGAACACGGTCTTCGTTTTGGAGTTGGTGTTCGTGATGTTCGGATGAGCCGAAGAGGCTAAATTTATTGAGCACTGAAAAGTCCATGGGTAGATCTTCTGGGATGAAGGTATGCAAAGGCTGAGCGATGAGTGAATGGCACGTGATCTCTTGGTGAAGAGCGGGGCGGTCATTTGAGGGCGATTTTGGTCATTTCGCTGTGTCTATTCTGTGAGTACGCGGGTTCATTGGGCGTATAGGTAGGCCGCCTTGTTAAACTTGGGGCATATTGGGATCGTGATCACCGCTATCAAAGGCCGCTGGAGGGCTGGCAATTGCCACCATTGGCGTTCTGCGAAAAGAGGAATCGTTGTGTTTAGGTTTTTAGTTGCACTTGCTTTGATCCTGGGTCTTAGCCCTGGGGTGGCTCAGGCTGCTCCATCGGTGGAGAGTGTGCAACAAGAGGTCAATCGCTTACGTACCTTGGCGGCTGAAAAGTTTGAGGACGCCAACGAGGCGACTATTCGCATCAAGGCTCTGGAGCGCGAGACGGGTGCGCTGGAGAGTCGGGAAGCGGTCCTTCGTAAGGAGCTCGATGCAGCTAGTGCGACTTTGTCTCGCATCGCAATCTCACAGTACACAGCCGGTGGATTTGGCCAGGGCTTTGACCTGCTCTTCTCATCTGATCCCGCCAAGTATCTTTCAGATGCAGGGGTTATGGATTTACTTGCGCGAAATTACTCAACGCAGTTACGTGAGTATGCAACGACAAAGCAGAAGGTAGAGGCTTCACAATTAGTTGTTGCAGATAGAACTGCGCAGTTGCGGGCAGAGCGCGAAAAGCTCAATAAGCAGGTGGCGAATGCGAAGGCTGATTTGGCCAAGGCGGAGAAGCTCCTTAAGGGTTTAAAGAAGGAAGATCGCGAACGCCTGGCTCGGGAAGAGGCTGACCGCGAGAATAAGATTTTTGATGCATCGAAGAAATATGCCGCGAGCTATGTAGGCGATAACTCGCGCGGATCTAAGGCGTTGAAGTACGCGCTTCAGCAAGTGGGAGATGTCTATGTATGGGCAGCTGCAGGTCCAACACGGTGGGATTGTTCTGGACTCACAATGCGAGCATTCCAACAGTCGGGCGTCTCTCTTCCGCATTCATCTCGAATTCAAATTAAATATGGAAAGTCGGTTTCATCGCGCTCGCTCAAGCCGGGAGATTTAGTCTTCTTCGGCAAGCCAATTAGCCATGTCGGGATGTATATGGGTGGCGGCAAGATGGTGCATGCACCGCGTCCAGGCAAGAGAGTGGAAGTAACTAATTTCACTATGTCCTTTGGACGTAAACCTTTTGTAGGCGCACGTAGACTATGAAGATGAAAATTAGTTCGCTTCTAATTCTCGTACTTGTTGGTGGGCTATTTCTGCCACATCAGCCTGCAGGGGCTGCGACTCCTAAGCCAACACTGGCCCAGATTGAGGCGGCCAAAAAAGCAGAGGCTGCGAAGAAGAAGATTGCAGCCGATGCTCTTAAGAAATTAGAAAGTGCTCGTGGCAACCTCAAGGCGCTGACGGCAATTGCCAATGCTGCGCGGGCCAAATATGTTGCGGCGCAACGAGAGTTAGTTGCGGCAACAGCGAAATCAGTGGCTGCAACGAAGGCATATGGCGAGGCGGCAGCATCAGTTGCATATACACATCGCGAGATTGGTAAGTTAGCTGTTC
>CANESA010000096.1 GCA_947440735.1 Candidatus Nanopelagicaceae bacterium | reverse complement strand
TACATCCTCTGGGTCGCGAGTACGGCGACTTGGCACGATGGCGATATCGTCAAATGAGTAAGCCTGGCGAGCGCGTTTTCCTGGTGCGATTTCGATATCCATGGTCGCTCTCCTTACTTAGCCTGTGTGTAGTTAGGTGCATCGGCTACGTGAAGGACATCGTGAGGATGGCTCTCTTGTAACCCTGCAGCGGTAATTTGAATTAAATGTCCATCGCGGCGAAGTGTTTCGATATCTGGAGCTCCGGCATAACCCATGCCGCTGCGCAATCCGCCTACGAGTTGGTGGACAACTTCTGCCACCGATCCACGATATGCGACTTTTCCTTCGATGCCTTCTGGAACCAATTTATCTTCACTTAAAACATCATCTTGCATATAGCGATCCTTAGAGTATGACTTCTGCTCACCGCGAGATTGCATCGCACCGAGTGAACCCATTCCACGATATGCCTTGTATTTGCGACCATCAATTTCTATGAGCTCACCAGGTGATTCATCACAACCGGCCAATAACGAACCAAGCATCACAGAGTGTGCGCCAGCAACAATTGCCTTGACGATATCTCCTGAATATTGCAGCCCACCATCTGCGATCAATGGAATGCCGGCCTTGTTGCATGCCTTAGCTGCTTCCATGATGGCAGTTACTTGTGGAACGCCGACCCCTGCAACAACGCGAGTTGTGCAGATCGATCCTGGACCAACGCCAACTTTTACCGCATCCGCTCCGGCATTAATTAAAGCTTGGGCTCCGGCACGTGTTGCGATATTGCCGCCGATGATTTCTGTTGTTGGAGAAAACTTTTTAATACGCTCGATCGCCTCTAAGACCGCACGATGGTGGCCGTGTGCGGTATCGACTACAACAACATCAACGCCTGCCTCAATCAACGCTTGTGCGCGTGCATAACCATCATCACCCACACCGACTGCAGCTCCTGCAAGGCCAACGTTTTTAACGAGCTTGACGTGAGTTACTTGATCTTCGATTGAAAAATTACGGTGAATAATTCCGATTCCGCCAGCTTTTGCCATTGCAATTCCCATGGCAGATTCAGTGACGGTATCCATCGCAGAAGAAGCCAGCGGCACTGCTAATGAGATATTGCGAGTGAGCCAGGTCGATGTATTTACTTCACTAGGAACTACTTCGGAGGCATCAGGCAGCAGCAGAACATCGTCATAGGTCAGGCCAAGCATTGTGACCTTGTCGTGCTCGCTCATGGGCGCTCCTGATCGCGAGATTGAGAGCGAAGTCTATCGGTGGCCTCAGGCCCCGACTGCCATCGCGATCTCGTCCACTGCAAGGGCTAATGAGCCTACAAAGTGGGCGTTCTGGCACTTCTCGGGATTCCATCCAGGGCCACCAATGATGACGCGGGGTGCCGGGCGGACAGAAGGAAGGTCGGTAACAAATTTCGGATCCCCATTAACTGGGAGCTGGGCCCATAAGAAAACAGCAGGAGGTGCAAAGCGCGAGACCATCGAGGAGATCGCTTCTACAGGAGTTCGTGCACCTAAGAAGTGGGTCTCGATACCGCGCTCTGCCAACGCTGCAGCGAGAGCATGCAGCGCAAGTGAGTGGAGCTCTTCACCGACGGAAGCCAGAAGTACGGGGCGGGAATTTATCGGTACAACATTTTCGGATACTGATTCGCGCAACACTCGCGTAAGTATTTCGGTGAGCATATGTTCAACTTCTACACCTTTGCCAGATTTCTCCCACGCCGCTCCTACCTGAATAAGAACCGGAACAAATACTTCTTGCCAGGCACTGATAATCCCGTTCTCTGCAATCTCATTGCGTAACATCGTTTCTACAAAGAGCGAGTCAAGTGATTCTGCCGCATTGAAAATTGCATCGATGGTCTCATCGCATTCTCGGCAGAGTGATATGAACTCTGCAATTACTACTTCACCTTCATGAGCTTTTGCCTGCTCGGCGGCATCTGCTGGGGAAACTCCTGCGCTAATCAAGCGGCGCATGACAGTGAGCTTTGCTAAATCTGATGGACAGTATTTTCGGTGTGAACCTGCCTCGTGCTCTGATGGTCCGATCCCATAACGCCTCGCCCAGGTACGTAAGGTGGCTGGGGCGACCCCGAGACGCCTAGCAACAGCAGAAACGCTGAGAAGTTCCTCCGGCACGCTCTGGGATTGCTCTGCCGGGCTCATGGGGCAATGGTGGCCCCAAGTGGCCGATCTCACCACTTGAAACCACGCTCAGATGGGGAATCTTTTATCGCTGAAGCAGCTTTGACCCGATAGGTACTTGAACAACCTATGAAACGGTTGTACTGTGTCCATTCACGAGGAACGAATAGGAGTAAAGAGATGGCTGAGATTTCACGCTTACCAATTCCAGTAATGGAAGAGTGGGAATGGCAGTACAAAGGCGCATGCCGCGATCTCGATCCTGAGGCGTTCTTCCATCCTGATGGAGAACGTGGTCCACGTCGTCGCAATCGCGAGATGGCAGCTAAAGCGGTCTGTGCCAGCTGTCCTGTCATCGCAGCATGCCGCGCCCACGCACTCGCCGTCCAAGAGCCTTACGGAATTTGGGGAGGCCTTTCAGAAGATGATCGCGCCGTCATCCTCGAGCGCCAAGGCGTTACGCCTTTAACAATCCCTGCAGCTATTGCGGCAGAGAAGGCAGTCTCGCACGCAAGTTAATTTTAACAACCTCCTCTATAGAGAAAACCCCCGCGAGATATTCGCGGGGGTTTCTTCGTTAATACATGTAAGTGCTAGTGGCTGTGTCCACCAGGTCCATGTGAGTGGCCGTGGCCACCCGCTGATGGTTCTTCATCCGCTGGGCGCTCATAAACAAGTGCCTCAGTAGTAATGAACATTGCAGCGATAGATGCAGCGTTAGCAAGTGCTGAACGCGTCACCTTTACTGGATCGATGACGCCATCTTTTGCAAGATCGCCATAGACATCAGTTGCTGCGTTAAAGCCTTCATTGACCTTAAGGGCTCGAACCTTTGCAACTACTACGTAGCCTTCAAGTCCAGCGTTCTCTGCAATCCAACGAAGTGGCTCATCGCATGCCTTGCGAACAAGACGCACACCGACTGCCTTATCTCCGGTAAATCCAAGATCACCTTCGAGAGTATCTGCTGCATGCACAAGTGCTGCGCCGCCGCCGATAACGATGCCTTCTTCAACTGCTGCACGAGTAGCTGAGATTGCATCCTCAAGACGAAGCTTCTTCTCTTTAAGTTCGACTTCAGTATGTGCGCCAACCTTGATGACGCAGACGCCACCAGAGAGCTTTGCAACACGCTCTTGCAACTTCTCTTTATCCCAATCGGAATCAGATGTTGCGATCTCGTTGCGGATTTCGGTGACGCGGCCAGCAACTGCTGCCTTATCCCCTGCTCCATCAACGATCGTTGTTGCATCCTTTGTGATGACGATGCGGCGAGCGCGTCCAAGATCGCTCAAGTTAACCTGATCAAGCTTCATGCCGATCTCACTTGAGACCACCTGTCCGCCGGTCAAGATTGCAATATCTTGCAACATTGACTTGCGACGATCGCCAAAGCCTGGAGCCTTAACAGCTGCTGAGGTAAATACTCCACGCATACGGTTAACAACGAGGGTAGAAAGTGCCTCTCCTTCAACATCTTCTGCGATGATCAAGAGTGGCTTTCCTGCCTGTGAAACCTT
>CANESA010000095.1 GCA_947440735.1 Candidatus Nanopelagicaceae bacterium | reverse complement strand
GAAACTTCTGCTGGTGCAACGTCAGCATCACCGAGCGAGACATCGCTGCCGCGAGCAATGTAGTAACTCAATGACGGTGTTGTCCCGACAAGTCGCTCTCGTAAAACAAGAGTTTTTGATTGAGTCTCGATTGCAAGATATGGTGGCAGTACTTCCCCTTGAGCAGATTGCAGAGGTGCTTGCGGTCCATACGTTGCGATCCATCCAGAGGCAGTGACTGCATAAACGGCGGAAATGGTTACAAGAGCAGAGACTGCGAAGTGACGATAATTAACATGTGTTGCAATCAGTCGCTCACGAACTTTATCGAGAATTGCAACAGAGCAATACAAGGAGGCTAGAGTTGCCAGTGCGATGAATACTCCTGCGTAGATGTAATTAGGAGTGGTCGTTCCTTTTCCAGTGGTAGTAAATATTGATGTGATGGTTGCAAGACATATGAATGAGCCTCCCGCAAGTGCAACTTTTCGTGCACGCTCAATGGAGAAAAGTCCGATTGCAAGAATTAAAATAACAGGGCTGATGAGCCACCAAGGAAGTGAACCTGCACCACCTGGATTTGCTGTGAAAGCTAGATTTGCTCCACCGCCCGAAGAGAGCAGACCAATATCAATAAGGAATTTCTTCGGAGAGCTGATGATCTCCAAACTCCACGGAATTGTGAGTGCTAGTGGAGCAAGCAATAGGCACAGTCGGCGTATTAAAAGGGCATAGAGACGAGGCTGATCTGGAACTCTTCGCCACTCAATGATGTCATCTGTGATTGCCGCGAAAGTGAGAATCAGCAACGCGATGAAAAACGGTGGCGCAAAGGCGAACATCAGGGCGAGCAAAAGCGAAAGTGCCGACATCTTGCGAACCGTAAACTCGTTGACTCTTCGCCACTGCATAGCAACATCTACAAGAAATGGCGCAAGAATCATGATCATCAGAGTTCCGAACCGTCCTGAGTTCACGGCTGAGATGCTTATTGGTGAAATTGCATAGAGGAGTGCTGCCGAAGCCGTGATAAAACGATTCTCACTCACTCTTTTAACAAGATGGTGTCCTGATAAAAACAGTAATAGGGGCGCTGCAATAAAGAAGAGTGAGATGAAGAGTGACACATTGCCTAGAGTGAGAACTGAAGCTAGGGCGATGATTGGCATCCATAGTGGGGCGGCGCTTTTACTTCCTAAGCCAACTTCATGCCAAGGAGCGAAGTAAAAATCCCATAAATCTCTAGCCCCTGATGGCGAAGGAGCCAGCGTTCCTCCTGAGACGGCACCAATTCGATTTCTAGACCAGATAAGTGTCAGCAATACGAGAAAGATAATTATGATGACAAAGGGCTTGCGAAAGATAGAACTCCATTTACGAGATACAACGGGAGTAAGCAGATCTTCTTCTTCTAGCTCTTTCTCGGTAGGAAGGTCTAAAAGTGATTCATCCAGAAGAGATTCCTCTGTGGGCCTAAGAATGAAATCTCTCACGGAGCTCAAAGCTCGATCAATTGCTAAACGAAGTTGGCGTCCACGTGATGGAATAAATTGTGAAACAACTCGTGCAGATACAAGACGTGTTGATTTGCGTGCCTTCCTCGCCTTGAGTAACTCCCCTGGTTTCACGAGAAGATTTCCGATTGCAAGAATTTCATCTGCTGCATATCCAGGAAGTTTTGCAAAGAGATAACCCACTGCTCGTAAAACGGCAGAGCCGAGAAGTTGTATGGCCAGAAGCGGAAGTAGCCACCAGGTCGCATTAGCTAAGAGAACATATGCAGCATTCTGTCGATCCAATAGAAGCGGCCGATGAAGGAGCGCACCTTTCACATCAACTTCACGCCGCTCTGTTGCAGAAGCTTGTGCGTGATAGGCAAGAGCATCGGTAACGACAATTACTCCGTGCCCTGCAGCGTGGACGCGCCAGCCAAAATCAACGTCATCTCGGAAGAGCTCTAGATTCTGATCAAAGCCACCGAGCTCTTCAAAAACATCTCTCCGAATTAACGCTCCTGCTGTGCTTACCGCCAATACATCTGCAACTCCATCATGTTGGCCTTGGTCATACTCTGAATCTTCAAGTCCTGTCCAACGTGCACCGTTGGTTGCAATGCTTATTCCGATTTCAAGAAGATGTGTGCGATCGTGCCAACCTAGTAATTTTGGCCCGGCCATAACAACGCTGGGGCGATCTTCAACTGCTGCAAGTAAAGCTTCAAGTGCACCAGGTGCTGGCGCACAATCATCATGGAGAATCCAAAGCCATTCGTCTGCAATTGTCGGTGGAAGCTTTTCAACTGCAGATGCGATAGCTGCACCGAAGCCAGTTTCACGCGACATCGTGAGAATGGGAATGCGAGCGCCCTTAAGTAGTTTTGCAGATGAATCAATCGAGCCTGTATCGACAGCAACGATCTGATCAAATGCTCGTGTCTGAGATGCTAGCGATGCAACTACCTCAGGCAACCACGTTGCGCCGTCATGGACAACGAGAATCGCGCTGACGCGATGTAAAGACATTGCTTACGCTGGGCGACGCTTCAAACGGCGACGCTCGCGTTCGGAGAGTCCGCCCCAAATTCCAAATCGCTCATCATGGGCGAGTGCGTACTCAAGACATTCTTGGCGAACATCACATGAGAGACAGACGCGCTTTGCTTCGCGAGTAGAGCCGCCCTTCTCTGGAAAGAAAGCTTCTGGATCGGTCTGAGCGCAGAGTGCGCGCTCTTGCCACGAGAGTTCAATATTCTCGCCATTTGCTAGTTGGATAGTTGGTCCAGCAGTGGGGGCTGATGGCTTGCCAGGTGGTGTTGCTTCTGGACGGATTGGCATTAGCTAATCTCCTCAAGTCATTAGGGCCCGGTCCGAGAGTGGCTTTCGGGTCTCTATGTATGAATTACACGCGTGTAATCCCTTCCTGTCAACTCCTTATGTGGCTTTCAGGGGCGCTTTTTGGTGAATGTTTACCGAGATTGAGCGTGATTTAACCCACAAACGAAGAATTGAGGAGCTAAAAAATTATTGGAAGATTCTCACTCTGGGAGATATATCTATCTTCATAGGTGGCTCCTTCTTCAACGACGGCAGCAGGTGCAAGAAAGGTTCGAGTTAAGTGTGCGCCCGCTTTAACAATGGCGCGAGCAGAGACGATGCAATTATCAAGGATGGCCCCCGATCCGATCTGCGCACCAGCACCAATAGATGTCCCGCCGGTGAGAACTGCAGTGGAATCAACATCGGCAGAGGATGAAATGAGAAAATCGGCCGCGACTAAATCTCGAGATCCTTGAAAGAGCGCCCCTGGATTTCCAATATCGAGCCAGTATGCAGCTTCTTTATATCCAAAAATACGACGTTTATCGCTAATCAGCGCAGGAAAGGTTTCGCGCTCGACTGATATAACAGTACCGCGCGGGATTGAATCAATAACATCGCGGTTAAATACATAACATCCTGCGTTAATCCAATTGGTTACCGGATTCTCCATCTTCTCCAAGAACGCTTCAACCTGTCCATCTGCTGAAGTCGGAACGCAACCAAATGCGCGAGCATCATCCACTTGAATTAAGTGAAGAGTGACATCTGCATCGGCCTTCTTATGAAATTCGATGTGAGCAGCGAGATTGTGTTGGCTTAGAACGTCACCATTAAAAATTACCACTGCTTCACCAGATGCACCTTTATCTAAATGGGCAGCAGCATT
>CANESA010000094.1 GCA_947440735.1 Candidatus Nanopelagicaceae bacterium | reverse complement strand
TTTTCACGACGCGCAACGGCCCAAGCAAAATCAAGACCAATGATCACGAGTAGGGCAACAATGGTGATAACCCAGTTGGTGGTGGAAATTGTTGCAACTGGTGTCATGCCTACAGCCTAACACCCGCAAGATCTGCGGTAATTTAGCCACTATGTCACCGGTGTCTCGTATCTCACTCGAAGAGGCCATTTCACAGGCACTTCAATATTTTCAGAATCCTGAAGTGATTAGCCGGGTTGTTCTTTCAGGACGTCGACGAAATATGCAGACTGCCACTGAGCGAATCGATATACGTCCTGTCATCATTAAAGAGACGTTTCACTTTCAAGTGAGTACAAGCGATGGAAGATCCGTCACAACAAAAAATTATCTACCTTCAGAACTGCCAATCAATGAATACATTCAATCAGGCTATGCGAATATCTTGATTGAGGGTATTGAAGAAAGCTTCTCACTTCGTATCACCAAGAAAGATGAGCCATTGATTTCGATTACCGCAGGAGCAGGAGTTGTTGATCTTGCGCACGATAAGAAGAAGGAGCGGCTATTGGATGCGGCAGATCCCTTCTTGCGTGAAGTTGGGATTAGCGATGCATCCGGGCAGGTAAAGCCATCCAAGAGTGATAAGTATCGCCAAGTGGAGGAGTTTTTACGGCTGCTTACGCCAACACTTACCAGCGCAATCGAAGCAGGACATATAGATAAGCCAAGTACGTCGACCCCACTCACAATTGTCGATTTAGGCTGCGGGCATGCATATTTAACTTTTGCTGCACATCAATATCTACGCAGCATAGGTATGAACGTGAAAGTGATTGGTATCGATGTCCGCACCGCCTCACGTGATCGTAATAATGAAATAGCGAAGAAGTTGGGGATCACAGAGAGCATCGAATTTAGGGCTGAGGAGATTGCGGATACAACTTTGGTGCAAGCAGATGTCGCAATCGCTTTACATGCTTGCGATACAGCTACTGACGATGCGATTGCGTGGGCTGTGAAGGGAGAGGCTAAATTAATGATGATCGCACCTTGCTGTCACCATGACATTCAGTCCCAGTTATCTGATTCTCCTGAGCCATGGTCATTGATTACCCGCCACGGAATTATGCGTGAACGACTTGGTGATCTACTGACAGATTCCTTGCGAATGCAGATTCTCAAACTTCGCGGATATCGTGTTGAAGCTATTGAATTTATCGGGGGTGAACACACCCCACGTAATCTCATGATTCGAGCAGTCAAGACTGGTGCACCTGTTGAAGCGATAGAAGTGACCAGGTATGAGCAGATGATTGCCGCGTGGAAGGTAAAGCCTGCGCTAGCACGACTGCTTAACCATTAGACTAAGCGCTATGTCTAAGGTACTTGCATCCCTTCCAGTCGGAGAAAAGGTTGGAATCGCCTTCTCTGGTGGCCTCGATACTTCGGTAGCCGTTGCATGGATGCGTGAGAAAGGTGCGATTCCTTGCACCTACACGGCAGACCTTGGTCAATATGACGAGCCGGATATTGATTCTGTACCAGTGCGCGCTAAGGAATACGGCGCAGAAATTTCACGACTTATTGATTGTAAGCAATCGTTAGTTGAAGAAGGACTTGCAGCTATTGCATCCGGTGCATTCCACATTCGCTCAGGTGGAAAGCAGTACTTCAACACCACTCCACTTGGCCGCGCAGTTACAGGCACTCTTCTTGTCCGTGCGATGCTCTCTGACAAGGTAGATATCTGGGGAGACGGTTCGACCTATAAGGGCAATGACATCGAGCGTTTCTATCGCTACGGACTTCTTGCGAATCCAAATCTTCGAATTTATAAGCCATGGCTCGATGCTGATTTTGTTCGCGAGCTTGGTGGACGTAAGGAAATGTCTGAATGGCTCGTTGCGCACAAGCTTCCTTATCGTGACAGCACCGAAAAGGCTTACTCAACTGATGCCAACATTCTCGGTGCAACACATGAGGCTAAGAACCTTGAAAGCCTTGATGCATCAATCGAAATTGTTCAGCCAATTATGGGCGTACGTTTCTGGGACGCTTCCGTTGCAATCTCAAGTGAAGATGTAAAGATCGAATACGTACAAGGACGCCCGGTAGCTCTTAACGGAAAACACTTTGATGATGTCGTTGAGTTGATGAATGAGGCAAATGCCATCGGTGGACGCCACGGTCTCGGCATGGCAGATCAGATTGAAAATAGAATTATCGAGGCTAAGAGCCGCGGCATTTATGAAGCACCAGGAATGGCACTTCTCTTTATTGCATATGAGCGTTTACTTTCTGCCATCCACAATGAAGACACAATTGCTAACTACCATGCAGAAGGACGTAGGCTCGGTCGCCTCCTTTACGAAGGTCGCTGGCTTGATCCACAATCACTCATGCTCCGTGAATCGCTACAACGATGGGTGGCCTCGGCCGTTACTGGTGAAGTAACTCTTCGACTTCGTCGTGGTGATGATTACTCTGTAATTAATACTTCTGGCCCACACCTGAGTTATCACCCAGATAAACTCTCAATGGAGCGCACTGAAGATGCCGCCTTTGGCCCAACAGATCGCATCGGCCAATTAACCATGCGAAATCTTGATATTGCAGATACACGTGAAAAACTCGAGCTATATCGCTCCCAAGGGCAACTGGGTCAGGGTGAATTCACTCTCATTCATGAGATCGACAATAAGTAATTCAGAAGCAAAGCACCTCTACGGTTAGGATCTGTCCATGAAAAAAGTTGCACTCATACTTTCGCTCGCACTCGTTGGCCTTACAGGCTGTTCAGAAATCGGAGATGACATGTCATCAAGCACACTTGTTCAAGTCACCACAAATGCCGGTGAAGCACCAACAATTACTGCACCTTCAGGTGATGCTCCCACTACTCTCATTGTCGAAGATGTAATCGTTGGAAGTGGTGCGGAAGTTGTAGCAACATCAACTCTGACACTTCACTACACGCTAATGAAGTGGTCTGATGGAAGCATTCTTGAATCTTCTTGGTCAAGCGGAACGCCTTCAACATTCCAACTCTCCGGTTTAATTCAGGGTTGGCAGCAAGGTCTTCCCGGTGCAAAAGTTGGCGGACGTCGTCTATTGGTGATCCCACCTGCTCTTGGTTATGGAGCAATGGCTGGTCATCCACTTGAGAAGGACACACTCATCTTCGCAGTCGACATCATCGCTGTTTCATAATTTAGGGTAAATCAGCGTGACTCTGCTCCATATTCTTGACCTGCTCTCAGTCTTTGTCTTCGCACTCGTTGGAGCTCGCGTAGCAGCAGATCGCGGTTTGGATTATGGCGGCATCGCACTTGTTGCAATCGTCGCGTCTGTTTCAGGTGGAACACTGCGCAATATCTTCCTAGGGCTTAAGCCCATTCTGATTACAGATCCATGGGTCGTTGGAAGTGTGATCGTTGCAGTTGCAATTACACTCAGCGTTCGACGCGTTACCAAGATCGGCAAGACCTTGTTGATTATGGACACCCTTGGTCTAGCAATCGCTACAGCGTCAGGCGTACAACTTGCTCATAATCTCAATAGTCCTTGGTATGCAACCATTATTTTGGGAGTGATCACAGCCGTTACAGGTGGCTTGCTTCGTGATGTTTTATGCCAACTTGAACCTGTTCTACTGCACCGTGAAACTATAGGAACATCTTCACTTTTTGGAGCTGTTGCATTCGTTGCCTTGGTTGGCTTCAATGTAGAGGTATCAATTGCAAC
>CANESA010000093.1 GCA_947440735.1 Candidatus Nanopelagicaceae bacterium | reverse complement strand
TGCGATGTCACTTCCGCATGGAGGCCATCTCACACACGGCTCAAAAGTTAACTTTTCAGGTAAGTGGTTTAACGTCGTTTCATACGGTGTCCGTCAAGATAATGAATTGATCGACTATGACGAGCTACGAGATAGCGCTATTGCCAACAAACCAAAGATGATCTGCAGCGGTGCAACCGCCTATCCATCCTTGATCGACTTTGAAAAAGTTCGCGCAATCTGCGATGAAGTGGGAGCGATTATGTGGGTTGATGCAGCCCACTTCATCGGTCTGGTTGCAGGTAAGGCGATCCCTTCCCCTGTTCCTTATGCAGATGTTGTCTCATTTACAACACATAAAGTTCTGCGTGGACCACGTGGAGGAATGATTCTTACAAAGGCTGAACATGCTGCTGCAATTGATAAGGCTGTCTTCCCAGGAATGCAGGGCGGACCAATTATGTCTGCAGTTGCGGGCAAAGCTGTCGCGCTCGCAGAGTGTGCAACACCTGCCTATCAAAAGTATGCAAAAGATGTCATCGTGAATGCACAAGCTCTCGCTGCAGCCCTTGAAGGTGAAGGAATGCGCGCAGTTTCTGGTGGAACTCAGACCCACTTAGCCCTGATTGATATTCGCGCAACCGGCGTCAATGGCAAGGTCGCAGATGAGCGTTGTGGCGCAGCTGGAATTGTTCTTAACAAAAACTCAATTCCTTTCGATCCTGAGGCACCATCGGTGACAAGTGGTATTCGTGTGGGAACTCCTGCAACCACAACTCAGGGAATGGGCGTTGATCAGATGAAGGTAATTGCATCGTTGATCTCGCGTGCTATCAAAACTGATGATGCTGCAGCACACGCTGCGATTAAGGCAGAAGTTCACGCACTCACTGCACAATTTCCAATCTATCAAGCCTAAAGAGCGATAGGTAATAGGAGAGGCAGATGCGCGAGTACTTACTGACACTCTTGCTTGCTGCCTCGCTTTGTTATGTTGTCACTCCACTCGTGCGAACATGGGCTGTTCGTTTCGGCGCAGTTGCTCAGATTCGTACACGAGATGTACATACGACTCCGACCCCTCGTTGGGGCGGTCTTGCGATGTGGATCTCCATGAGCATCACATTTGCAATCGCCCATAATCTTGAACTTGTAGGAAAATCATTTGGACGAGAGACGCAAGGGATCTTCCTTGCCGGAACTTTCTTAGTTGCACTCGGAATGCTCGATGATCGCTTTGAGCTCGATGCCCTCACAAAACTTGCAGGGCAAGCACTTGCCGCCGGAATTCTCCTTCTCTTCGGCATTCAAATTCTCTGGTTACCAATTAATGGAGTAATAACCCTTCCTCCCAGTGTTGGCCAACTCGTTACAGTCTTGATCGTTCTTGTAACAATTAATGCAGTGAATTTCATCGATGGCCTTGATGGTTTAGCTGCCGGAATCGTTGCGATCTCAGGGCTGGCATTCTTCGCATTCGCCTATCTCTTAGCTGTTGTCTATGGATTTAGTCGCGCTGGTGCGCCATCACTGATCACTGCAATCCTTGTCGGTGTCTGCATCGGATTCTTAGCCCACAACACACACCCTGCAGCAATCTTTATGGGCGACTCTGGCTCGATGTTTCTAGGGTTGATGTTGGCGGCATCTGCAATTACCTTGACGGGGCAAGTGGATCCCAATGCAATCTCTGCTGAGAAACTTGGACCAGCCACGCTGCCGCTACTTCTACCATTTGCCGTTCTTGCAATTCCGCTAGCTGATCTCATCCTTGCCATTGTGCGAAGAATTAAAGCTGGTAAGTCACCATTTTCTTCAGATAAAGAACACTTACATCACAGAATTATGCGCGCAGGTAATACTCAACAGCGGACCGCATTCATTATGTATCTATGGACGGCAACAATTGCTTTCCCAGTGACAGTATTGGCATTTGCACCAACATGGGTAGCAGCACTTGTTGCAGTTACTTTACTGATCGTGACAGTAATTTTCTCTCGCGGAAAATCAAAGATGTATCAAGAGAGCAAACCAGAATCGGAAGGCGCACATGTCGAATAAGGATTCAGAGCAAGCTACGAGTGAGAGCGCAATGCTCAAAGGCGCGCTCCTTCCTACCGTTATTGTCGGAGCTGCATGCATCGTGCTCTTCTCACTTCTTAAAGGACTCCACGGTTTCTATGGCGCACTTGTTGCCCAAGTCGTCGTCGTCATCTTCTTCTTAGTACATCTCTTGATTTCAAAGCTTTCACGAAATTTAGATCCAATGGCCACCATGGCACTTGCCATGTTCTCTTACTTCGCCAAGGTCATGGTGATGGGAGCCTTCCTCTTGGTGCTCACCAAATTCACTTCTCGGGATGTCATCGATCGCACCTCCTTCGGAGTCACGGCAATCGTGCTCACCGCAGCGTGGCTAGGCGGGGAGATCAAGAGTTATCTCTCCCTTAAAATTCATCTACCATTGCCGCCTAAGGTCTAATCAGCAATGATGGTGCTTGAACTACCCGCTAAAGAGGAGTTATACCGATGAGCAATAACCGCGAAGAGAATGCCCTCTGGTCGATCTTTGGATACCTCATCTCTGGACTTCTTTTCTGGGGCGGGGCTGGCTGGGCCGCCGATCGCTGGCTAGGCACGACCTACCTCACGCTCGTAGGCCTCTTGGTCGGTGCCGGTGGAGCGATCTACCTCGTCTGGCTAAGGTTCGGTAGAGAGTAAGCAACTTCTCACCTATAGGATTTCACACTCGAGAGATTTCCCCATAAGGTTGCCCTGCTTGTCACCTTCCCCGGTATTCACGGTATCCCTGCTATCACATAGGAGTTTGTGTGCTCGCGTTAGTTCTTTCCGCCGCCGAAGACGATGGTTTCGTCCCGCCAGGCACCAAGGACTTCGACCTTCCTCCAATTATTGAAGGCGTTGAGTGGTTTACCAAGCCTGTACTTCTTGTCATGGTTTCAGTGGTTCTTATCTCAGTATTTTTCATTCTCTCAGCGCGTAAAGCAGCTGTAGTCCCAAGCAAATTCCAATTTGCGGGCGAGAGCATCTACGGATTTGTGCGTAATGACCTAGCTAAAGACATCATCGGTCACGAATTCATGCGCTTTGTCCCATATCTCTTCACACTCTTCGTCTTTATCTTGACCAACAATATTTTCGGAATTGTGCCATTCCTCCAATTCCCGACGATGTCACACGTCGCATTCCCATATGTGCTCGCGTGTTTCTCATTCTTCGTCTTCCACTATGTGGGTGTTCGCAAGCACGGTCTTGGTAAGTACCTCAAGGACATCGCATTTATGCCAGGTGTACCAAAACCGGTCTACATTCTTCTCACACCTATTGAGATTGCAACATTCTTCCTTGTGCGTCCATTGACGCTCTCACTTCGTCTCTTTGCAAATATGTTCGCCGGCCACTTGCTTCTCTTAGTCTTTATCTTGGGTGGCGAGTACATGCTTAATGATTCTCTCTTGATCATGAAGCTCTTCGCCCCATTCTCATTCCTGTTCGGTATTGCCCTTACATTCTTTGAATTTATGGTGCAGTGCCTACAGGCATACATCTTCACCCTTTTGACCGCTCTCTATATCGCCGGCGCACTTGCCGACGAGCATTAAGACGGCCAAGTAGTTCAGCACAACAAACCGCACCACCTAACGAAAGGTAAGAAAACATGGAAGGCACACTCAACCTGGTTGGTTTTGGCCTCTCAGCAATTGGTC
Source organism: Candidatus Nanopelagicaceae bacterium (assembly GCA_947440735.1). The sequence goes on along the minus strand of CANESA010000093.1, from coordinate 26 downwards.
CAGCTATCGCAACAGGCATGATCTTC
>CANESA010000092.1 GCA_947440735.1 Candidatus Nanopelagicaceae bacterium | reverse complement strand
GTCACTGACAGAGCCTGAAGCTTTTGATCTTGAAGCAGCTGGCGCACGTGGCTACCACTACGAAGCGCTCGATCAACTTGCTCTCGAGCATCTCATGGGAGTGAAGGGCTAAACCCTTCTCTCATGCGCTTTACCAACGGTTTCTGGCTCCTTCGCGAGAGCACACTTACGCAAAACGGGGTGGAATTGAACCCTGTGATGAAACGGTAAGAGCTGACCAACGCGCAGCTAACGCCATCGCTTTTGCATCAATTGTTTTGTTGATCACCAAGTAATGAAGCAGCGCTGATAAAAATGCATCGCCGGCACCTGTTGTATCTACCACCTCAGCTTCTTCTGCTGGTTGGAAGATTGAGCCCTGGGCGCTGTAAAAGGTCGCACCCTCTGCACCATTTGTTACAACAACATGGGTAAAACGCGTGAGAGCTTGCTCAACTGAGTAATCGCCAGAGAAATCATCCCGTGAGCCAATGAGATAGTCAGCGCGAAGAACGTGGGCATCTGTCAGTGCTGCAGATCCCACGACTGTAATTGCACCGGCCTTCTGCGCAATCTCTAAATCCTTCACAAAGTTATTGCGCCAGATAACAAAGGCAACAATGTCATCGGCTTTAATCGGTAATCCCGTAAGCGAAACTTGATCTAGCTTGTCATCTGCAATCACGATAATGGTGCGCTCACCCTGTTCATCGACAGGTATTGCTACATGTGAGACAGGGCCAGGAATTACCGGTGTATAGAGGGTGGCAATATCTGAGCTCTTGAGGTGCTCATCAAGTGCGTGACTGAGTTCATCATCTCCAAGATAACTGACGAAGTTCACTGCAGTACCCGTTGAGGCCAGTGCAATTGCAACATTGGCACCTGTGCCGCCGGGGCGTTCAATAGTCAGGCCATCGTGATATCTCACGCTATCCCAGGCAACCGGCCCCACAATCCACACCGAGCAATTGCGCGCGCGATAGATGATTTCAACTGCCTTACCTGCCTCTGAAATCTCACTCCATCGCACCTGATTAACCCAAGGGATTGAGAAGAAGCGGTGCGACGATGGAAAGCGAAGAGAGACGAGAGAACCAGCAAGTGCGCTGACAGTATCTGTATCTCCGCCTCGTTCGCAGGCGCTGATGTACGCCTGCTCTACCGTTGTAGATGTTGCCGCAATTGCGATCACAGTTTTAAGTGTGTGCAGTGGATCTAGCGAGACTTGGGCTTTCTCATCAAAGTGCGTGGAGAAAAAATCTGTATAGCCAATCGCTTGCGCTTCAGCATCAGCGACTGTTTGTATATCAATAGTCGGATTCTGCAGAGCCTGTGAAAATAGCTTTGATGCGATGAGTGAAGTTGCTACAGCTCGCTCATGTGAATGTGTTGCTAGTGCGATCTCAGAAATCCACTGACGTCTATTGAGATCGTCATCAGCTAAAAATGCCATACCCATCAGAGCAGTGCGCATCATCGCTCCGTTGGAGTTACCAATAAAGTGTTGTTCCGATTCTTTTACGGGTAGTCCCACTGCAGCGCGAGTTGTTGGTCCAAGTCCGCGCAATACAGGCAGATTCTCCTTCAGAAGTTCTATAAATCGGGTGCGAGCAACTGCTGGAGTTACAGAGTCAAGTGCCTTAATCGAGAGAAGAGTGAGCAGAGTGTCATCGCTGACTCCACCCAGTGGCCAATCAGGAATTTCGCTGAGAGAGCTCTCGACGCGATATGCATCCTTAAATTCGTACTGGACACCGAAGGCATCACCTGCGGCATAGGCAAAGAGCGCTGTTGCAATGCGCAGTTGGATATCTGCATCAACAGGTGAAGAAAAGGAGCGGGGAAAAAGGAAAGAGCCGGCAAAATCTGCCAGCTCTTTCCGTGAAGACATATGAATTTACTTAACGCGCCGAAGAAGATCTCTTACGTGAGACCGCATCTACAGTTGCCGCCAAGATCAAAACTCCACCTGTAACAAGGAAGTTAATTCCTGCTGGAAGACCGAGGAGACCGAGACCGTTATCGATAATCGCGATAACGAGAGCACCGACAGCTGCGTGGACTAAGCGTCCACGACCGCCGAAGAGGCTTACGCCACCCACAACTGCTGCGGCAACACCCGATAGAACAATGGCCTTACCTGCTGTTGCCTCGACTGCGCCGATGCGACTTGCATTGAAGATGCCTGAGATCACTGCAAGGAATGAGCAGAGCATAAAGGCGATGATGCGAACCTTTACAACCTTGATACCTGCACGACGAGCAGCTTCTGGGTTACCACCGACTGCATAGAGGTGGCGACCAAAGAGTGTGCGATCGAGCAAAAGTGTTCCTAGGAAGAGAACGGTGATCGCAATGGGTACAACAATCGGTACACCACTGATCTCTTTCATCGATGTGCTGCGATTTACATTGAGCATTGCAACGAGAGATGCACCTAGCACTCCAACGATTGCAAGCTTTGTATACATCAATGAAATTGGTCGATTGGCTAGACCATTTCGAGAGCGAACAGATCTGTCATAGAAATTAATGGCAGTCATAATGACTAGGGCTACGGTTAAAAATCCCCAACCCATCCATGCAGGAAGGTTGTCATTCATGATCGCTCTAATCTCTGGAACTTCGATGCGATAGAGACCGCCATCACCTAAGAGCGCTAGTTGTAGACCCTGGAAACCTAAGAAGAGGCCCAAAGTAACGACGAAAGATGGAACGCCGACCTTAGCGACGAAGAATCCGATCATTGCGCCTATGGCAGTACCAAGCAGGAGTCCGGCGACAATAGAGATGCGCCAATCGACGCCACCCTTATTTGTCAGCAGAATGAAGAGAGCCATCGCAACACCAGATGTGACACCAGCCGAGAGATCGATCTCTGCAATCAAAATTACGAATACAAGAGCCATCGCCAACATCATCAGAGTTGCTGTTTGAGTCAGGAGGTTTGCGAAGTTTCCTTGTGTAAAGAAGTATGGGTTTAGGACTGAAAATAGAATTGTGAGTACGAAGAGTGAGAGCACTGAAGGCAGAGCTCCCATTTCGCCGCCTTTTACGCGTGCTGCATAGGCATCAATCTGCTGACGGACATTTCCTTCGTGGCCTGATCCGATAGTTACGCTCATGCTTGATCTCCCGTCGTGCGAGAACCGGTGATGTATTGAACAACGTCGAGGTGATTTGTCTCAGAAGACTTTAACGTCGCAACCATCTGACCGAGATAAAGCACGGCAATATCATCGGCGACCTTAAATACATCTTGCAGATTGTGGCTAATAATAATGACAGCAACACCTGAATCTGCAAGGCGACGAACCAAGTTAAGTACCTGTTCAGTCTGCGCTACACCAAGAGCTGCTGTTGGCTCATCAAGGATGACAAGCTTTGCATTACGAAGAACTGAACGAGCGATCGCAACTGTCTGGCGTTGTCCACCAGAGAGTGATGCCACCTTCTGACGTACAGATTTAACGGTACGCACAGAGAGTCCAGTAAGTGTCTTTGATGCCTCGAACTCCATCTGAGGTTCATTGAGAGTAATACCAGTCATCGTCTCGCGACCGAGGAACATGTTTTGGACAATATCTAAGTTTTCGCAGAGTGCGAGGTCTTGATATACAACTTCAATTCCAAGGGCTGCAGCTGCGCGCGCACTAGGAAGAGTTACTTCTTGACCTTCAAATTTTACGACGCCACTATCGTATTGCTGAACTCCCGCTAAACCTTTGATGAGAGTGGACTTACCTGCACCGTTATCTCCAACAAGTGCGGTAACTCGCCCTGCATAGGCTGTGAAGTTAATTCCCTTAAGAACATCTACCGGACCAAAACTTTTGGTGATCCCGATGAGTTCGACGATCGGCGTC
>CANESA010000091.1 GCA_947440735.1 Candidatus Nanopelagicaceae bacterium | reverse complement strand
TGGTGGATCAGTCTGTATGGATTGTCGCCCATCGGCATCTGCCACCCCCGCACCAGAAACTCTCGAACTCATGGGTGATCTCATCAGCGGAAATTGGGATCGTGCGCAAAATAGTGAGCTTCGTTTTCGCCGAGAAGCTAGTGGCTTAGTTGCCGCCTACCTACAATGGCACCTTGAACGCGGACTACGGAGTCTGCCGATGGTGGAGCGTGCATGAGTAAGAAGCCTGCGATTGAGATTCCACACCACGTTGCAGTGGTGATGGATGGCAACGGTCGTTGGGCAAAAGATCGCGGATTACCTCGCACCGCAGGACATGAAGCAGGAGAGAAAGCACTCTTTGATGTTGTTGAAGGTGCTATCGAATTTGGTGTCAAAGAGTTAAGCGCTTACGCCTTCTCCACAGAAAATTGGAAGCGCTCACCTGAAGAGGTGCGTTTTCTTATGAACTTTAATCGCGATGTATTGCGCCGTCGTCGCGATCAGATGAATGAGATGGGCGTAAAGATTCAATGGATCGGTCGACCTAAGCGCCTCTGGTCTTCAGTGATTAAAGAGTTAGAGGAAGCACAGGATTTAACCAAGAAGAACAAGGTGTTGACCTTAAACATGTGCGTTAACTATGGCGGGCGATCTGAGATCGTTGATGCTGCTACCGAGCTTGCTCGCGATGTAAAACGCGGCAAGGTCAAAGCAGATTCGATTACTGAGAAGACTCTTGCTTCATATCTCTACGATCCCAAGATGAGCGATGTGGACTTGTTCTTGCGTTCATCGGGGGAGCAGCGCACCAGCAACTTCTTGCCATGGCAATCGGTCTATGCCGAGTTTGTCTTTATGGATGTCTTGTGGCCTGATGTCACACGCAAAACTTTATGGAGAGCGATTGAAGAGTATTCAGATCGCGATAGAAGGTTCGGTAAGGCTTAAAAATTAGCACTTACTACAGAGGCCAAAGATCTCTGCAGTATGCCCCACCTCGCGAAAGCCATGTTCTTCAGCCATCACTTTGGCCCATTTTTCAATTGCTCCGCCTTCAATTTCGACGGTATCTCCACAGCCTTTACATACGAGGTGATGATGATGGGCATCTCCACAGAGGCGATAGATAGCTTCACCATCATCGCGCCTGAGTACATCGACGATCTTGTCATTCACTAGAGATTGCAGTGAACGATAGACGGTCGTGAGCCCAATGCTCTCGCCCTCGCGTTGCATCAAGCGATAGATCTCTTGCGCACTGGCGAATCCGCCAGCACGTTCGAGAGTGCTGAGAACTCGTGGATTAGAACGAGACATAGCTACTCGCCAATATTTCCAACAATCAACCACATTGCAATTACTCCAAAGACTGTGGCCAACATCGTTAACTTGGATGGATGACGGCTATGGGCTTCAGGCAAGATGTGAGACGTTGCAAGGTAGATGACGAAACCAGAGAAGGCGGCGAGATAGATCGCCATGAGAGGTTCTGAGAAGACGATATAGGTAGCAAGTGCGGCACCGCTTATACGCATCAGCGCATCTGCGCCGAGTAACATGAATGAGGTCTTGGTCCAGTGTCCGCTCTTTACAAGGAGTGAAACTGTATTGAGGCCATCGCTAAATGCGTGCGCCAAGATTGCGATAAAGACTGCATATCCAAGTGAGTCACTTACCTGGAAGGCAAGACCGAGTGCTAAACCGTCGAGAAAAACATGTCCTGCCATTGCAAGAGCGCCAAGAGTTCCAGCCAAGTTAATGCTGTGCTCGTGATCGTGGCCATAATCTGAATGTGCCGGTTCATGTGAGCCGAATATTTTTTCGGCAAAGTGCAGCAGTAAGAATCCGACAACCAGAGCGAGAGAGACCACAGGGACGCCGCCGAGAGAATCTGTATTCATCTCAAAGATTTCAGGCAAGAGATCGAATGCGACGAGACCAAGAAGTAGCCCAGCCGAGAGGCCGAGAACTAAATGGAGGCGATCTTTGACTCTAATTGCGAGGTATCCACCGAGAGTTGTTGCTACGGCAGTAAGTGCGGCAAGGGCGATTGCGATATTCATAGCAGGACCGTATCACAAATGAAAATGATTTTCATTCCCATAACTCAGGGGCTAGCCTTGCCTCATGATTGCAGTCGCCAGATTTGAAGTTCCGCTCGCCTCAGCCAATGGTTTTCGCGCCGAACTTGAGGGCGTCCGCGATGTATTGGCTGAAGCGGTCGGCTTTCTGGGTGGCGAAGTAGGCCAAAATCTTGATGAACCGACCTTGTGGGTGCTCACCACACGCTGGGAGAACGTCGGTTCGTATCGTCGAGCGCTGAGTTCAACGCGTGCAAAGCTCGAAGCGATACCTGTGCTCGCTCGTGCAATCGATGAAGCAGGGGCATACGAATAATCCGCAGCAGGTAAACTTTGCACTGTGAGCAACGTCCGTTGCTTTTCGCCGACAGCCAGCCGGATGGGAATTGAAAATGGCCGTAGATCGTTTAGAAAATATTGTTTCACTTGCAAAGCGTCGTGGATTTGTTTATCCATCCTCTGAAATTTATGGCGGATTACGCGCCTCATGGGATTACGGCCCTCTCGGAGTCGAGTTAAAAAATAATGTCAAGCGCCAATGGTGGAAATCCATGGTCATGGGACGCGAAGATGTTGTCGGTCTCGATTCATGTGTGATCTTGGCGCGCGAAGTGTGGGAAGCATCAGGCCACGTTGCAACATTTAGCGATCCACTTACTGAGTGCACAGCATGTCATAAGCGTTATCGCGCAGATCATCTTGAAGAAGCGTACGAAGCAAAGCATAAGAAGAAGCTTGAATCTCTGACAGAGATGAATTGTCCTGCGTGCGGAAATAAGGGGCAGTTCACAACCCCTAAGCAATTCTCAGGTCTGCTTAAGACTTTTCTTGGTCCCGTAGAAGATGAGTCGGGTCTTGCCTATCTTCGCCCAGAGACAGCGCAGGGAATCTTTATTAACTTTGATCAAGTAATGACAACCTCACGCAAGAAGCCACCATTTGGTATCGGCCAGATTGGTAAATCTTTCCGTAACGAAATCACTCCAGGAAACTTCATCTTCCGTACGCGTGAATTTGAGCAGATGGAGATGGAATTCTTTGTAGTCCCTGGGACAGATGAGGATTGGCACCAGTATTGGATCGATACCCGTCTTGCTTGGTATAAAGATCTTGGCATTAATCCAGAGCGTCTTCGTATCTTTGATCATCCAAAAGAGAAGCTTTCGCATTATTCAAAGCGCACTGCAGATATTGAATATAAGTTTGAATTTACAGGAACTGAATGGGGTGAGCTCGAAGGTATTGCAAACCGTACAGATTTCGATCTCAAGGCACACTCTGCCGCCTCAGGAAAAGATCTCTCATACTTTGATCAAGAGAAGAATGAGCGCTGGACACCATTTGTTATCGAACCTGCAGCAGGTGTTGATCGTTGCGCACTGACATTCTTGATGGATGCCTACACAGAGGACGAAGCACCAAACGCTAAGGGCGAGATGGAGAAGCGAGTTGTTCTTAAGCTCGACTACCGTCTAGCACCAGTCAAGGTGGCAGTTCTTCCGCTCTCACGTAACGCTGATCTTTCACCAAAGGCGCGTGATCTGGCAGACCAACTTCGCAAGAATTGGAATATTGACTTTGATGATGCTGGAGCAATTGGTCGTCGCTATCGCCGCCAAGATGAAATCGGTACTCCGTACTGCATCACCATCGACTTTGAAACACTTGAAGATAATGCAGTAACGATTCGCGATCGTGACACCATGGCACAAGAGCGCATCTCACTTGATCAGGTGCAGACATGGTTAGCTCCACGTCTACTGGGTTGCTAACACTTCCTTTATCAAGCGGTA
>CANESA010000090.1 GCA_947440735.1 Candidatus Nanopelagicaceae bacterium | reverse complement strand
GAACGTGAGTAGTAATTCATAAAGGGGCGACCATCGTGGTTAAAGACCACTTCATGTGCGTATTCAAAGGTCTCAATGTTTGGATATTCACCGCGACCTTTACCGCGCCATGTTCCGACCATCCACGCGAGTGGATTGAGATCAGGGTGTAACCCTTCAGGAATTGTGAAGACCATTAAAGTCTGCCTCTCTTATATGTACGAGGGTTCTGTGATTGCGACTTTCGATACGAACGAAAGCCAAGAAAGAAGAGAAGGAGTGACGTAAGTGCTGCGACTACACCAACTGCGCCCATCGTCACCGTCTCCATGGGTTAAGAGTAAGCGATCTTAAGCGGGAACAATGACTTGTTGCGAAGCGCTGATTCCACCCACAGTAAGAACTGCCTCGACGGGCGTTGTTCGCTTAATTACAGCAAGTGCAATCGGCCCAAGTTCGTGATGGCGGGCGACGGTGCCGAGAAAACCAACAACAACGCCGTCATTTTCAACTGGCGAACCGGTAGCTGGCATCACAACAGCGCTGCCATCAAGATGCAACATCACAAGGCGACGTGGAGGATTTCCAAGATTAAATACCTTTGCAACCGTTTCTTGTCCGCGATAGCAACCCTTATTCATATGGACTGCGCCACCTAAGACGCCGAGTTCATTAGGAATTGATTTGTGATCGGTATCAAAACCAATGCGTGGACGCCCTGCTGCAACGCGAAGCGCATCAAGTGCCCACATACCAACCTGCATTGCGTGCGCATCAAATGCTGTTTTCATCTCATCGAGTTCGCTACGTGGAACAAGTGCGTAAGGCCCACCTAAATCAGTTGGTACACCTGGTGCGCGCAGCACAACGTAATCAGCACTTGCATCACGGACTTCAACCTGACGCGTAAAGATCATCTTTGTTAAGTAGGCGAGTAAACCTTCACAATAATCTGGTGCGATAACGGCCCAGCACGTGCTTCCATCATCGACTAAAAGGAATTGATATTCAACATGTCCGCGTGGATCTAAGACCATCACATCAACCCACGCGCCAGGTGCCAGATCAGTAAGGTGCTGCGTTGTTACATCATGTAACCAGGTCAGACGATCAACGCCTGAAATTGAAATTACCTTAAGGTGTGAAAGATCTGCCCATGCTGTGCCGGCTTCGAGAGCTTTCTCTTCTTTAAACGGTTCGCCGAAATGCCAGATAGCACCCTGATCTGGGCCCTCTTCAACAAATACGGCGGTCATACCTGCAAGTGTAGAACTACTTATCTACACATGCAGCACAGGTGCCATAAACCGCGAAGTGCGTGACATCTGTCTTAAATCCATAATCATCAGCCAAGTTCTGCACGAAGTTAGCTGCAACATCGATCGGTGCATCCCCAACAGATCCGCACTTTCCGCATACAAGGTGAAGGTGTGTCAGCTCTTCTGCTGCGTGATAGGTCGCACCACCATGGCCAAGGTGTGTGTGCTGTACAAGTCCAACGTTTTCAAGTGTTTCAAGGTTGCGATAGACAGTCGAGAGATTGATACCAGGATGTGTCTGACGAACTTTCTCTGCAACTTCTTCAGGTGTTGCATGTCCAAGTTCGCGAACTGCTGAAAGTACTAACTCGCGCTGCGGAGTAAGGCGTAGTCCCTTATCGCGTAATTCGTGTTGATCTGCCATGGGTTAATCCTACTTAACTTTCTCTAGTGAGAGCGGAGACGAGCCAGAATGAGATAAACCTGGCAGCCAAGGCAGAAATCAAAGGCTGCGTTGAGAAAGGCTGCAGCTAACGCCGCGGCGACTGCAACAGTAAAGACCACAGAGGTTCCTGTCGCAGCGCCGGCTAGCGCAACGAGTGCAAAGAGAAGGCCAATTGATTGTGCAAACTGAGGAGGACGAACATCTTCGGTACGCAGTGGTGACTTCAAACGAGGTTTGATTAATCTGCGATAGATAAATGCATACGGTGTGAACTGTGGACCTTTAATTGCACCGATTGCAAATACAACAGCTTGCACAGTTGCAAGCCAGACCCAACCAGTGACAAGAGCTAGCGCAAGTACAACTGTTGTAAGAGCAGCGGAGAAACGCGGACCGCGTGCATCGATCTCAATGTTTTGCATGCGATGAGTCTAAAGAAGCATCTCGCTCTTTACTAATTGCGAAAGATTCGCAGAAGTGGCGACTAATGCACTGCAGCAACGGCTGCAAGCACCTGGCTACGCTTAGGTGTACCCATCGCACGCCCAACTTCGACGCCATCACGGTTCAAAAAGAGAGTTGTAGGCGTTGAGAGAATATTGAGTTGGCGCACAAGCTCTAGTTGTGACTCGGCATCGATATGCGCATAAGCCACATCAGGCATCGTCTGCACCATCTGCTCAAGCAGAACGCGAGTGGCACGACATGGAGAACAGAAAGCCGATGAGAATTGCACCATTGTGACTCGCTCGCCGAGTGCAATCCCGATCTGATCCGGGCTCATGCGCGGGCCGTTAATCGTCTTCTTGCGGCGAAATTCTCCGCGTGTACGTTGAAACCAGATGCCAAATGCAGTGGCTGTAGCCAGAACAATGAGGAGTGGTACGAGTGATTTCACAAGAGTATCCTCGCCTACTTAGAGCAAGTTAGCCAATTAAGGCTAACCACGTGAGGGAGGTGTGAGATGGCAAAGGTATTGCTATTAACAAACTCCACTGGCGCCAGCGCGCACGTTCTTCCAGCGCTCGGTCTCTTGCAGCACAACATAAAGATTCTTCCCATCGATGCATCTGTCTTAATTGATGCACCAGTGATGGATTGCGTCTTTATCGATGCACGCACAGATCTACCTAATGCAAAGAGTTTCTCAAAGTTACTTACATCTACCGGTGTCAGCGCACCTGTCATTGCAATTACAACAGAAGGTGGCTTGAGCGCATTTACATCTGAGTGGGGCGTTGATGATGTCATCCTCGACACTGCAGGCCCTGCAGAAATCGAAGCACGTATTCGTATTGCAATCGGTCGCCGTGATGATGCAACACTTGCTAGCGATCCCACCGCACACGAAATTCGCCAAGGTGATGTTGTCATCGATGAAAATACCTACACCGCCAAGATCAAAGGTCGCTCACTTGATCTGACCTATAAGGAATTTGAATTACTCAAGCACTTCGCACAACACCCAGGTCGCGTCTTTACTCGCGCACAGTTGTTGCAAGAGATCTGGGGCTATGACTACTTCGGTGGCACACGTACCGTCGATGTTCACATTCGCCGTCTTCGTTCAAAGCTTGGTCCAGAGTTTGAAGCAATTATCGGAACTGTTCGTAACGTGGGATATCGCTTTACAATCCAAAGTAATGGCAGCAACGGAAAAGATAGCCCTGTCTCTGAGCGTATCTAATGCGCCATATTTTAAAGTTATCGCGATCTCTTACTGATCCGATCGAACATATTTCACATCCCTACACTTTTATTACCTTTGATCCGAAAATTCACTCGCAATCATGGTTGGCTCTCAACAATAAAGTCTTCGTTAACCACCCTGATCAAGGTAATTGGGCGATGGCAGATCTTGAAAACCGCATGAGTGAGCCCTGGTTTGATCCTGCTGGCTTTTTCTTATGCATTCACGACGATGTCATTGTTGGTTTCTGTTGGACCAAGATTCATCAAGATCTCGTTAACGCCGATCCCGTCGGTGAGCTCTACGTTATTGGCGTTGATCCAGAAGAACATAGCAAGGGCATCGGCAAAACAGTCTGCAACGAGGGTTTGATCTACCTGCGCAGCAAGGGCATCAAAGAATCAATCCTCTACGTCGATGCCGATAACGAGGCCGGTAAAGGCCTCTACACATCACTCGGCTTTAACTAGCCCGTTATTAGCCAGCGACAAGAT
>CANESA010000089.1 GCA_947440735.1 Candidatus Nanopelagicaceae bacterium | reverse complement strand
GATCCACGTTCGCGTTATTGAAGGTTCAAAGAGCCGTATCCAGGTTTTCCAAGGAATCGTAATTCGTCGCCAAGGCGATGGCGTTCGCGAGACATTTACAATCCGTAAAGTTTCATACGGAGTTGGCGTAGAGCGCACATTCCCAGTTCACACACCAGTTATTGAAAAGATTGAGCTTGTTAAGAAGGGCGATGTTCGCCGTGCAAAGCTTTACTACCTACGCGATCTTCGCGGCAAGGCTGCAAAGATTCGCGAAAAGCGTGATGGCATTGAAGGTTACGGCGACGGAATTCTTTCAACTCCAGAACCAATCGTTGAAGCAGTTGTCGCACCTGTCGTCGAGGCAGTCGTTGAGACTCCAGTTGAGGTTGTTGAAGTAGTCGAAGCAGTTGAAGCTGTAGTTGAAACTCCAGCAGAAGAGACTTCAGCAGAAGAGACTTCAGCTGATAAAAAAGCTGAATAGTTTTAGCTCTTAATAACCCATGATGCGCAAGGGTTCACTCCTTCGCGAGTTACCGATATTGGTAATTCTTGCACTCCTTGTTTCACTACTCATTAAATCTTTTCTCGTACAATTTTTCTACATTCCCTCCGGTTCAATGGAGAACACACTTCAGATTAAAGATCGCGTTGCAGTTAACCGAGTCCCATTTATCGGAAATAACATTAGTCGCGGCGATGTTGTGGTTTTCCGCGACCCTGCCGGATGGCTACCTGAAGCAAGTTCAGTCTCTGGAAATAGAGTGACCAACGCAATTCGTGAAGGGCTCGTCATTGTTGGCGTTATCCCAAATCCTGCAAAGCAGTACCTAGTGAAGCGCGTCATCGGCGTTGCTGGAGACAAGGTAGTTGCAAAAGATCAAGTGCTTACCATTAACGGAGAGCCAACGTATGAGCCATATATCTTTGCTGGAAATACTCCAAGCGATACAGATTTCAACATCACAGTTCCTGAAGGCAAGGTCTGGGTGATGGGCGATCATCGTGGAGCAAGTGGTGATTCACGTGTACATCAAGATGATGTCAATAATGGAATGGTTCCTGTTGAAAAGATTACAGGACGTGTCATTGCAACAATTTGGCCGCTGAGCCAAATCGGATTGATCTCATCTCAGGACCCACTTTCAAAGAAGTGAGCGATCACAAAGTAATTGAAGATCGACTTTATGCTGCGGGTATTTCTCCTTTAGCTGGAGTTGATGAAGCAGGTCGCGGAGCATGCGCTGGTCCTCTCGTTGTCGCCTCTGTCATTCTGAGAGATGCACACGCACCTGAGCTAGTAAAAGTTCGAGATTCAAAAGAGCTCTCTGAGAAAAATCGTGAAGAACTCTTTGATGTTGTTACAGCAGCAGCTCTTTCACTCAGTGTTATCATCATTTCGAATGAAGAAATTGATGCACGAGGTGTTCATGCTGCAAATCTTGATGGAATGCGCCGTGCAGTACAGGGACTTGAGATCACCCCGGCATATGTGCTCACAGATGGATATGCCATTGAAGGACTGACACTTCCTAACCTGGCTGTATGGAAAGGCGACCAAGTCGTGACATGTATTAGCGCCGCGTCCATTATTGCCAAAGTAACACGTGATCGAATCATGCGCGAGATGGATCTGACCTATCCAGAGTACGGATTTATCTCCCACAAGGGATACATCACCAAAATTCACACCGAGGCTTTGCAGAAATATGGAGTTACACCTATCCACCGCAGTTCTTTTTCAAATATCGCAGCGCTTCTCTAACTTACCCACATCATGGCCACGCTGCGGTGAGCATGAGTGGATGAATAATTACCCTGCCCTCCATGATGGCAGCACATAAAAGACCAAGTAGAAATCGCCAGGTAGGCGCTTTTGGCGAAGCAACGATTGCAAAATATCTAGAAGCTCTCGGCTATGACAACGAACTACGCGAAGGAGGAATTTCTTGAACGAGGAGAAATCAGCACGACTAGAACTATTTGCAGCAACTGAAGGAGGAAGCTCTTTCTGGGGTTCAGAGATTACTCAGCAAGGCGCTCACCAGACTCTGCTACGAATCAAAGATGGCTTCTATCGATCGAGTAAAGCGGAGAAGACTCTCGCCCAGCTGAATCCGGGTGGTGCAGCCGCTCTACTTGAATCGATTGAAAGTGCTGGCGGAGTATTTATCACTCCTGGCGATGCTAGTTGGCCGCAACAACTGGATGATCTTGCAACTCCTCCCATTGGACTTGTCGTCAAAGGCAAAGTTGATTCACTTAAAGCCCGCTCCATTGCAATTGTTGGAACTCGTAATCCAACGCCATACGGTGCTCGTATAGCCAGCGACTTTGCAGCAGGATTTGTAGATCGCGAATGGAGCATCGTGAGTGGTGGTGCCTATGGAATCGACACTCATGCACATAAAGGTGCGCTCATCGCAGAAGGCATCACTATCGCTGTCATCGCAAGTGGAATTGATATCAACTATCCTGCAGGTAACGAGAGACTCTTTACTGAAATAGCAGAGTTAGGCGCAATCGTTAGTGAAGTAATGCCAGGAACTCCGGCTTTTCCATCACGATTTCTCACTCGGAATCGGATCATTGCTGCACTGTCAATGAGCACATTGGTGGTTGAAGCTGCATTTCGAAGTGGATCACTCCGCACTGCTCGTGATGCAGCAGAGCTCATGCGACCTGTCATGGCTATTCCAGGGCCAATTAATTCGCCTACATCTGAAGGAACTCATCGCCTTATTGGCGAACGTGCCGCAGAGATCGTCACATCAGTCAGTGATGCAGTCGAATTGATTTCTTCTCTCGAGCAACTCGTTTAGGTAAAAGGGATCGCCTGGTGCGAGAATAGGCATATGAGTGATTTCCGTTCGGGCTTTGTCGCCATTGTTGGCCGCCCAAACACTGGAAAATCAACCCTCATTAACGCACTCGTTGGATCAAAGATTGCAATTACATCTCCGCATCCCAACACTACGCGTCATGCAATTCGCGGCATTATCAATGGCGCAGATTTTCAGGCAGTCCTCGTAGATACTCCAGGTGTTCATAAGCCGAAGACTCTTCTTGGCCATCGCCTCAATGCTGTGGTGGGGGAGAGTCTTGATTCAGTAGATGTAATTCTGATGTGTCTGCCAGCGGACGAGACCTCAGGAGCTGGAGATATCTTTGTGGCACAAGAGATTGCAAAGCATCCTCGTGCAAAGAAATTTGCTCTGGTAACAAAGACCGACCTCGTCTCGAAGAAGAATATTGCCGAACGCTTACTTGGCATTAGCGAACTTGCCGTAGGTTTTACCTGGGACGAAATTATTCCGATCTCTGCTGCAATTCATGATCAGATAGATCTTCTGGCTTCGCTGATTTCAAAGAACCTCTCTGCGGGCCCAGCCTTCTATCCCACAGATATGAAGAGTGATCAGGGGATTGAACAACTGATCTGCGAACTCGTTCGCGAAGCTGCGCTACGCGATGCGCGTGAAGAACTTCCGCACTCGATCATGGTCACCATCGATGAGATGTCAGAGCGCGAGGAAAAGGGATCACGTCCTTTCTTTGATATTCATGCCACTATCCACGTAGAACGCGATTCACAGACCGGAATTTTGCTTGGCCATAAGGGTGAGCGTTTGAAGGATATTGGTATGCGAGCACGAGCAGATATCGAGCGCGAACTAGGTGCCCGAATCTTCCTAGGGTTACACGTGAAAGTTTCCAAGGAATGGCAGAGAGATCCGAAACTGCTTGAGCGTCTAGGTTTTTCAGAGAAGTAGAGAGTTACACCTTTTGACGGCGGTTAACTAGCCACGATCCAAGCATCACAAGGGGAAGACCAATTCCAATACCCACTGTAATTGGCTCACTCAGGATGATTACTCCTAAGACAACTGCAATGGCTGTAT
>CANESA010000088.1 GCA_947440735.1 Candidatus Nanopelagicaceae bacterium | reverse complement strand
CTGGTTATCAGCGAGAAGGACTACTGCGAAAGAAGATCAGTCGCGATGATGGACGACAGGTAGATATGTATATCTACGCCGCCCTTCCAGAGGATTGGGAATATCTGCCCGAATAAATCGTGGCGAGTACCATTGAGGTATGGAATCACTAGCTCTACTTGTTGCACTGATTCTTGCTGTTGTGATGTTTAGTGGCCCATTGGGAATTTTGCTCACTATTAATCCAATTTGGAATGCCACTCTCAAGATTCCAGCGCTCTGGTATGCAAGACGAATTCTTATCACTGTATTGGCAGCAGTTGCATTCGTCTTTGGTTTTCAAGTCTTATTTAGTGGAATCCCCTTGATGGCATCACTTATGGTGATGTCAGGAATGGCTTTCAACCTTGTTGCAATCAAATTGGAATATCAGATCGGCAAATTCAATAAGCGAAAGACTCCAGGAACTCCCGGAGCATCAGAGCTTTAACGCTCTGTTAGTAATGATGCTCTAAGACTCTGCAAACATTAGAGCCTTAGATTCAGTAGCTAATGGTGGAGGTGCCGGGAATCGAACCCGGGTCCTTCGGAATCAAAATAGGGCTTCTACGGGCGTAGTGTGCTTATCGTTTTCTCAGTTCCGAATCTCTTACACACGAGTATTCGACAAACTCATTTGCGAAACTGTTCTCTCTACATATTCGCAACGCTATGCAGATGAAGAGCTCTCTAGCGACGCCAGATTCCAGAGCGAGAGCGCCCCTGGGCTGACGGATTCGGGACTAGCTTATGCAGCTAGTGCGAAATCACTGCGACTATTGTCTGCAGTTAGTTGTGCACGGATTTCATGGTTTACGAGATCATTCCGGCTTCCTCGGCCCGCTTCCCCTATCTCAACAGCCAAAGTCGAGACCGTTCACCCCCATGGGTGTGGAAAGCATTGTCGCCATCTCAATGAGTCACTGACGTGAATCACGTGAAGTGTCGACTGTTATGCAATGCCACTATGTAGTTGTGTTCTAAGTGTAACGAACCAACGTGACATCACGAAAACTGCTTCGTAAAAAGCAGGAGTAACAAGGGTTTTACGCTCTAACCAGAGGCGCCAATGCAGCTCTTTAGAAGTCTTTGCCGGTCTTACTTAGAAGTCTTTGCCGGTCTTGCGGCGAGACATTTCACGATCAACCTCGCGTGAATCTTGGCGTTCTTTTAGGGCAGCGCGCTTATCGTAGGCTTTCTTTCCGCGAGCAACAGCAATCTCAATCTTTGCTTTGCCATCTTTAAAGTAGAGCTGCAAAGGAATGAGAGTGGTTCCACCCTCTTTAGTCAGAGCATGAAGCTTGCGAAGTTCTTGTAAATGAACCAACAGTTTGCGTTGGCGACGAGGTGTGTGGTTATTCCACGTTCCTTCGGTGTACTCAGGGATATGCACACCGCTCAACCACAATTCACCATTAGTGACATGGGCATAACCATCGATTAGAGAGGCACGTCCTGCGCGCAAGGATTTAACTTCGGTGCCTGTTAAAACGATTCCGCATTCATAAACATCATCTATCGTGTAATCATGGCGCGCCTTCTTATTCTGCGCGATGACTTTACGACCGACCTCTTTGACCATGATCTGACTCTAGTCCTTGCGCCTAAGCCTTAGACCTTGAGGTAACGGCGAAGAGTAATAAGTGAAGCAAAGGTGGATACAACAAGACCTGTAAGAAGTAACCAGGCAGATGCAACCCAGACTTCATTCCAGCCAAAGAAGTTTGTGAAGGTCAGAAGTGGAGCAATCTTTGTATCAACAACTTGTTTGAGGCCAGCAAGCAAACCAGTTGCCACACCCCAACCGATAATTGCAGAGATGATGCCTTCTAGAAGGAAGGGAAGCTGAATTGAAAAGGAAGAAGCGCCGACGAGCTTCATTACACCTGTCTCACGACGGCGGTTAAAGGCTGCAATACGTAAGGTGTTTGAAATCAGTAGCGCTGCAGTAAGTACTGAGGCTAGACCGACTGCGATTGCACCATTTCTTAATACTCCAAGAAGCTTGAAGAACTTCTCGAGAATACTCCGTTGATCCTGCACAACATCAACGCCAGGGCGTCCTGTAAATGCTGAAACAACGACTGCGAACTGTGTTGGATCATCTAACTTCACGCGGAAAGACTCAGGTAATTGATCTGCACTCACATTCTGTGCAATTGCAGAATCTTTAAAGCGTTCTTTAAAGCGAATGAAAGCCTCTGACTGGCTCTCATAGTAAACGCTCTGTACCACCGGAAGAGCTGCTAGATCTGCCTTAATTGTTGTGCGCTGTTCATTGGTAACTACGCCACCGGCGCATGATGCTGACTCAGATAACGGCCCACATAAGAAGACAGACACTTCGATCTTGTCATACCAATAATCTTTCATCGCACCGACTTGTGCATTAGATAGCAGCCCGATACCAAGCAGTGACAGGGAGATCGCTGTTGTCACAACAACGGCAAAGGTCATGGTGAGGTTACGACGAAGTCCTATGCGGACTTCGCTGAGTAAGAATCCTGCGCGCATTTTTCTCTCCCTTACCCTGTGTATCCATAGACGCCACGAACCTGATCGCGGATAACATGTCCGCCATCTAGCTCGATTACGCGCTTACGCATCTGATCAACAATTCCTGAATCATGTGTTGCCATCAACACTGTGGTGCCCTCGCGATTAATTCTGTCGAGCAACTTCATAATTCCCACTGATAACGCTGGGTCAAGGTTTCCGGTTGGCTCATCGGCAATGATGATCGCTGGCTTTGTGACATATGCGCGAGCAATAGCTACACGCTGTTGTTCACCGCCTGAAAGCTGGTTAGGCATGCGATCGCCTTTATCTTCAAGACCAATGAGTTCAAGAACTTCAGGGACCTCACGGTTGATCTCTTTCTTTGAGTAACCAAGAACATGAAGAGCGAATGCAATATTTTCTGTAATTGTCTTATTTGGGAGAAGACGGAAATCTTGGAACACAGTTCCGAGTTGGCGACGAAGCTCAGGGATCTTATGGCTTGATAGTTTGCCGAGATCTTTTCCAGCAACATGGATGACGCCAGATGATGGCTTCTCTTCGCGGAGAATCAAACGTAAGAATGTTGACTTACCTGAACCCGATGCACCAACGAGGAAGACAAACTCTCCCTTAACAATTTCAAGGTTGACTGCTTCGAGGGCAGAGCGTTCTTGACCTGGATAGGTCTTCGTCACATTCTCAAAGCGAATCATCTGCTGCTCCTCATTGCCATTTCCGTGGGAAGGGCTTGCACCCGGAACTTAATACCTTTGGATCACGGGGCTGTTGGGCCCCATCGTCTCCGTACTGTCCCTAGTTTATGGAACAAGCGTGAACTATGCGGGATTTGAGCGTAGGTAGACCCGACTTTAGATGGAAATTGAGTCCAGATTTAAGCGTGCAGTGGGTGTGAGATTTATTGCGTTAATTGAGAACGGCGCCAGCGAATGCCGGCCTCAATAAAATCATCGATCTCTCCATTGAGTACTGCAGATGTATTTCCAGTCTCGTGGTTATTACGAAGATCCTTCACCATTTGATACGGGGCGAGAACGTAAGACCGCATCTGATTTCCCCATGAACCTGAGTTATCGCCCTTGAGAGCATTGATTTTTGCTTGCTCTTCTTGGCGGCGGCGTTCAAGTAACTTCGATTGCAATACAACCATTGCTGTTGCTTTGTTCTGAATCTGAGAGCGTTCATTCTGACATGAGACTACGATGCCTGTTGGTAGATGCGTTAGGCGCACAGCAGAGTCAGTTGTATTTACGCCCTGACCACCAGGACCTGATGAGCGATACACATCAACACGAATTTCTTTCTCATCAATCTCAACATGGTCACTCTGTTCAACGAAAGGAACAACTTCG